>JAEWPX010000077.1 GCA_023399375.1 Pseudomonadota bacterium
CTGACCCAGTTCACGGGCGGCGGCGGCCCCATCATCGGCGGCGCGGTCTTCCCGTTCCTTTTCATCACCATCGCCTGCGGCGCGCTCTCGGGCTTCCACGCCATCATCGGCACGGGCACCACGCCCAAGATGCTCGACAGCGAGCACAACCTGCTCTTCGTGGGCTTCGGGGCCATGCTCATGGAAGGCTTCGTGGCCATCATGGCGCTGGTCGCGGCCTGCGTGCTCATGCCCGCCGATTACTTCGCCATCAACACCGCCCCGGCCGTGTTCGCCAAGCTCGGCATGACCCCGGTGGACCTGCCCGCCCTGGCCTCGGCCGTGGGCGAGAACATCCAGGGCCGCCCCGGCGGCGCGGTCTCCCTGGCCGTGGGCATGGCCCACATCTTCTCGTCGATCCCGTTCATGAGCCACCTCATGGGCTACTGGTACCACTTCGCCATCATGTTCGAGGCCGTGTTCATCCTCACGGCCGTGGACACCGGCACCCGCGTCGGCCGCTTCTTCCTGCAGGAAATGATCGGCCAGGTGGTGCCCAAGTTTCAGGAAAAGCACTGGTGGCCCGGCATCATCAGCACCTCGGCCATCTTCACCTTCGCCTGGGGCTATCTGGTCTACACCGGCGACATCTCGACCATCTGGCCGCTGTTCGGCATGTCCAACCAGCTGCTCGCCGCCGTGGGGCTGCTCATCGGCACGACCATGATCATCCGCATGGGCAAGGCGCGCTACGCGCCGCTGACCGCCGTTCCGGGCCTGGCCATGGTCGTCATCACCGGGTGGGCCGGCTATCTCCAGATCGTCAACACCTACCTGCCTGCGGGCAAGTATCTGCTGACCTTCCTGGCCGTCGTCATCCTGGCGCTCATGGCCATCGTCATCGTCGGCACGGTGCGCCGCTGGATCGAACTGCTCGAGATCAAGAAGCCCGTGGTCGACGCCTACGGCGACAAGGTCTTGGAAATCGTCGGGGAATAGGTTTTCGCAACCTGTCTGCGACGGCGGAAACGGCCGGCGCGGCGATGCCGCGCCGGCCGCGCGCGTTTTTGCGGCGGGAGATCAGTCGTCGTGCCGGGGCGCGGCGAACATGCCGTGCAGGGCGTCGAGAAGCGTGGCCTTGCGCACGGGTTTGGTGAGGAAGGCGTCGCACCCGGCGGCCAGGGCCTTGCGCTCGTAGTCGGCAAAGGCGTGGGCCGAGAGCATGAGCACGGGCGTGCGCCAGGCTCCGGATGCGGCCTCCAGCCGCCGGATGGCTTCGGTTGCGGCGCAACCATCCATTTCGGGCATTTCCATGTCCATGAGCACGACGTCGAAGCGGCCCGGGGCGAACTGGGCCAGGGCCGAGACGCCCGTATCGGCCACGACGATGTCGTAGGGCTCCTTTTCCAGGAACAGGCGGACCATTTCCCGGTTGGCCGGGGAATCCTCCACCAGCAGCAGGCGGCGTCGGCGCGCAGGCGGCGGCGGCGGGGGGGCGGCCGCGCATTCGGGCCGGGGTGCGTCGCGTCCCACGCCGGGCAGCGACGGCAGGGTACAGGTGAAGCGCGAACCCTGCCCCGGCACGCTGTCCACGGCAATGGCTCCGCCCATGCGTTCCATCAGATTCTTGCAGATGGCGAGCCCCAGGCCCGTGCCGGCGGGACGTCCCCCGGCGCGTTGGGCCTGGGTGAAGGGCGCGAAAATACGCTCGCGGTCCTCGGGCGCGATGCCGACGCCGGTGTCCGTCACGGCGAGCCGGAGGGCGGGCGCGCCGGGAGACGCGCCTGGCGCGTCGACGCGCGCGGCCTCGAGGGTGATGCCGCCCGACGTCGTGAATTTCACCGCGTTCCACAACAGGTTGAGCAGCACCTGGCGCACCCGGTCCGGGTCGTTGACCATGACGGCGGGCAGACCCGCGTCCAGGCGTAAGGAAAAGGACAGCCCCTTTTCCTCGACGGCCACGGCCATCATGTCCCGCACCTGTCCGACCAGGGCCGCCGGATCGAAGCATTGCGGGCGCAGTTCGAGTTTTTGGGCCTCGATTTGGGAGAGGTCGAGGATGTCGTTGATGAGATGGAGTAGCACCTGCCCGGCGCTTTCCAGGGAGGCGAGGTAGCGCGCCTGCTCGGGCGCGAGGACTGTTTCGCGCAAAAGCTCCGCCATGCCCAGGATGATGTGCATGGGCGTGCGGATCTCGTGGCTCATGTTGGCCAGGAATTCGGTCTTGGCCCGGTTGGCGGCCATGGCCGCGTCACGGGCTTCGGCCAAGCGTTGTTCGTACTGCTTGCGCAGGGTCAGGTCGCGCGCCGCTACCAGGGACAGGGTGCGGCCGCGTTCGACGAACGCCACGCCATGGACCTCGGTGGGAAAGGTCGTGCCGTCGGCGCGCCGGGCCAGCCCTTCGAAGCGAAAAGGGCCCGGCTGCATGTTCGCCCAGATGCCGTGCAGCACTGCGGCAGGACAGGACACCTCGAAATCCGCGACATTGAGGCGCGTCAGCGCCTCCTTGTCGTAGCCAAGCATCAGACAGGCGTGGTCGTTGACGTCCAGGACGTTGCCGGCCATGTCGTGCAAAAAGACCGCATCCGGCGTGTTCTGGGAGAGCAGGCGGAAGCGAGCCTCGCTCTCGCGCAGCGCCTGTTCGGTCTTCTTTTGCGCGGTGATGTCCGTATTGGCCCCGGCCACGCGCACTACGCGACCCGCGGCGTCCCGCAACGCGCCGCCCCGGCACAGCATCCAACGATAGGAGCCGTCCTTGTGGCGCAGCCGGAATTCCACGGTGAAGGAAGCGATTACCCCCTGGGCGCAATCTCCCATCACCTGCAGTGTCCGCGCGACATCGTCGGGGTGCAGGCGCTGCGTGCACGTATCCGACGCAAGGGGCAGTTCCCCCGGCGCGAAACCCAATTGCTCCATCCAGCGCAAGGAGAGGGATGTCTGCCCCGTGTCCGGGGTCCAGTTCCAGGCACCGTCCGTCTGCGGCAGGATTTTGGCGAAGTCCTGCTCTCCGTCATGCCGGCGGTAGTCTGCGGCCAATCTGCATATGTCGGTGAAATCCGGATCATTCGGCGAAAATGCAGACCAGGGCGGCGGAAGCATTTCTTCCGCTGCCCCTGAATCAAGAGGCGGCAGTGCCATGGGAGGCGGTATTTTGACCATGGGCGACGTGGACGGAAAACATGTTGAAAGCCGATGGAACATCGGTTTGCATGAGAGGTGCACGCCGCCTTTTCCTTGTCTGAAACTACCCCATTTCACCTCATAGGGCAAGTTCGTATCTCCGATATCTATCCGGGAAATTTACGTATTCATAAGTCATTCCGATGTGGTTGCGCACCCTTTCGGGAACTATCGGTCGTCCCGCGAATAAAAAATAGTGGTACAAAATATTTTTTCGTGCTACTAGCCAGGCGCAAGGAAAGAGCATAATGTTGTCTTGCTGACGCGCCGGGTCCCTTGGGCCTGCCGCGAAGGCGCAAAACAAAACCGCTGTCTGCTGGCAAGGGGGAAACCCCGCGCCGAGGATGCCGCCATGAACCACGACGCAATCCATGCCTTTTTTCGCCTCCGGCGGGAAAAGGCTTTTTTTATGGCCAACGGAGGACGCCCATGAACAGGCGTATCGGCGTGATCGGCATCGTCATCGAGGACCCCAAGCATGCCTCGGAGAAAGTCAACGCCGTGCTCAGCGAACACGGCGGCATGATTCTCGGCCGCATGGGCATCCCCCGTCCCGAATACCACGCCGGCGTGGTGGCGCTCATCATCGAGGGCACAACCGACGAGATCGGTTCTCTTACAGGCAAGCTCGGGAATCTTCCCGGAGTCACGGTCAAATCCGCGCTCACGTCCAAGTCCTTGCACAAGGAGCAAGATCATGATTGACGAATCCCAAAGAACTTCCGACGCGTTCATCGACGACGCGCGCATCGCTGCAGCCCTGGAGAACGCCAAAACGGCGGCGCACGACCCGGCCAAGGTCGGGGCCATCATCGACAAGGCCCTGCTCTACAAGGGCCTCAGCGCCGAGGAAGTGGCCGTGCTCCTCGAAGTCGAGGACGAGGCCCTGCTCGATCGCATGTTCACCGCGGCAAAGACCGTCAAGGAAGCCATCTACGGCAAGCGCATCGTCCTTTTCGCGCCCCTGTACCTCTCGAGCTTTTGCGTCAACAACTGCGTCTACTGCGGCTACAAGCGCAGCAACAAGGAGCAGTTGCGCAAACGCCTGACCATGGACGAGATCAAAACCGAGGTCGAGATCCTCGAATCGCTCGGACACAAGCGCCTGGCCGTGGAAGCCGGCGAAGACCCCAAGAACTGCCCCATCGAGTACGTCACCGACGCCATCCGCGCCATCTATAGCATCCGCGACGGCAACGGCTCCATCCGCCGCGTCAACGTCAACATCGCCGCCACCACCATCGAGGATTACAAGAAACTCAAGGACGCGGAAATCGGCACCTACATCCTCTTCCAGGAAACCTACAAGCGCGACCGCTACGCCGAACTGCATCCCTCCGGCCCCAAGCACGACTACAACTGGCACACCACCGCCATGGACCGCGCCATGAAAGGCGGCATCGACGATGTGGGCATCGGCGTGCTCTACGGCCTCTACGACTGGAAATACGAAACCGTGGCCATCTTCCTGCACGCCGAACACCTGGAAGAAACCTTCGGCGTCGGCCCCCACACCATCTCCGTGCCGCGCATGCGCCCGGCCGGGGCCGTCAACCTCGACACCTTCCCCTATCTCGTGCCCGACGAGGCCTTTAAGAAAATCATCGCCATCATCCGCCTCGCCGTGCCCTACACCGGTATGATCCTTTCCACCCGCGAGGATCCGGACTTCCGCGACGAACTCATCGACTGCGGCATCTCGCAGATCAGCGCCGGCTCCTGTACCGGCGTCGGCGGCTACCAGAAAACCGTCGTCGAACACGAATCCACCCACAACACCAACAACGGCCAGCAGTTCGAACCGAGCGACCAGCGTTCGCCCAACGAAATCATCCGCATGCTCTGCCAGCGCGGCTTCGTGCCGAGCTACTGCACCGCCTGCTACCGTCAGGGCCGTACCGGCGACCGCTTCATGTCCCTTGCCAAGGACGGCACCATCCAGAACGTCTGCCTGCCCAACGCGCTGCTCACCTTCAAGGAATACCTTATCGACTACGCCGACCCCGAAACCAAGGCCGTGGGCGAAGAACGCATCAAGGAAGCCCTCGACACCATCCCCAAGGACGGCATCCGCGAACTCACCGCCCAGCGTTTGCATGACATCGAATGCGGACGCAGGGATTTGTTTTTTTAGGAGAAAAAGATGCCTCCGGCGGCCGGGGGGGATCATCCCCCCCCGGACCCCCTGGGCGGGGGAGCGGGAAGCGGGTGGAGAGACGGTCGGCGGGCGGAGCGTCCGGGTCTGTGGTCGCGGAAATGGGGCGGCCCCGCAGGCCGCAAAGCCGGCCTAGCACGGCCGCCCCATTTC
>JAEWPX010000192.1 GCA_023399375.1 Pseudomonadota bacterium
CTGCCCGGGACCCGCGGGGGGGTGTCACTCCCCCGGGTCCCCCCGGTCGGCGTGGTGGCGCGGGGGAGGCTGCGGTCACCGGATGGGCGGGGGCTTGCGAAACGAAGACGGGACCGTCGCCCTTTCAGGGCGAATTTGAAGGAATTTTGCTTTGGAAGCCTTGGAAAGATAAACAAACCTGAAGGAAGTTTCTTTAAATGCGGCGCTTCGCCGCTGGCGTCCGTGGTCTCGGAATTTCGGGCAACCCGCAGGCCGCAAAGCCGGTAAGCCACATTGCCCGAAATTCCGAAACCACGGACCCCGACGCACCGCACACCGACCGTCTTTCCACCCGCTTCCCACTCCCCCGCTCAGGGGGTCCGGGGGGAATGATCCCCCCCGGCCGCCGGAGGCATCTTCCTCTTCGCCTTTCCTTCTCTAATTCAAATCGCGACGCGAGCGTTTGTACGCCGATGCCTTGGCCTGGGCGGCCTGGCGGTGTTTTTCCTCGGCCTTGGCCAAGCGGCGCAGGACGTCCGCGGCGAGGTCGCTGCCGTCTTCGCCGGGCGGCAGATCGCAGGCGGCGAGGTCCTCGGCCATCTGCTTCTCCATGCGTTCGGATTCGAGGAACATGACGTAGGCCAGGGCCATGGCCGCCTCGTTTTCCTCGCTGCCGTCGCAAAGCAGGGTGATCTGATCCAGGGGCACGGTTTCGAAGAGCCGGTCCACGAACATGCCGATCCATTTCTCGGTCAGTTGCGGCAGCAGGCGCGGCGTTTTTTCGACGATGATCCTGGCGGCTTCCGGGCTGATGCCGGGCCGGGACAACCCGACGAAAGCGGTCAGGGCCTCTGCGCGACCGGCGTCGCCGGTACGGGCGACACGGCGCAGGAGCGTCCGGCGGACGGTTTCGCGCAGGGTTTCGGGAGCGGCGCTCATGGGTTGGTATCCTTGTCCGCGTCGGATTCGCCGGGCGGCAGCACGTCGATGACGCGGCCGGGCAGCGCGGGCTGTTCGCCGATGAGGCGGCCGTCGGCGGCGATGTGTTTGCGGCCGTCGACGATGACGATGCCGGTGCGTTCGAGCACTTCCCTGCGGAAGGCGTATTCCTCCTGCATGCGCCGAGTCTTGTAAATGAACCACATGCGCACGAGGTAGCTCAGGCACCAGGCCGCGACGAGCCCGAGCATGACCCAGGGGGCGATGACCTCGACGTGGTCGCCGATACGCAGGAGCATCTGGATCACGGCGTCGAGGTAATACAGCGCCACGCCGAGCAGGATCATGCCGCCGAGCAGGATGACGGTGGGCAGGCCGCGCGAGAGGCTGACGAGGCGTCGCAGCCGCTCCGGCATGTAGCGCAGGTGTTCCTCGTCCATGGCCGGTTCGCCCTTGAAGAAGCGGGTGAACCCCATGCCGATGATGTTGACGACGAACATGATGGCCACAGGCGCGAGGATGAGCGCCACGCCGTAGGGGATCCAGGGGAAACGAAACTGGACGGTGCCGTCGGGAAGTTTCTGGGAGTTGATGATGCCGTAACACACGGCGGCGATGGTGACGGCGAATTCCACCAGGATGACCCCGATGGAGAGGAAGGTCAGAAGGTTCTTTTTTTCCTTGTCGGAAAGGGGCATGCCGAAGCCGCCCAGGGAGGCCGCGCTGCCCTTGGCTTCGCTGGTCTCGTTGCCTTGCGGGTTATCCATAGAGGGTCTCTTCTACCTTGCCGGACGTGCGGGCCGCCGTAGCCGAAGCATGGGGCCTCGTCCCGTCGTCTTTTCGGGGGACGCCGGCCACGGCGGGGACGAGGTTTCGGGGAAGACCGGGGATGGGAACGGGCGCTTGGGCCGCGCGGCCGGCCCGGAGGGACGGTGCGGGGCGGGCGGTCCTGCCTTGAAATGAAGGGACGCCCCGGGGCCAAGGCCAGCCGGGACGCCAGGGCAATCCGATCCAGACGGCGTCTTCACTCCACCGGGGCGCCAAAGTAACGACATCCCAGCCACAACTCCAGGTAAGGGTTAACCGGCCGGAAGGCAAGCCCCATCACGCACGTCGCGGAGCATAGGAGCCGGGAACGCCAGCCTTTTCGCATTGTCAGGGCAGGCGCTTTTTTCTATGTTCCCCGGAATGGCGGGGAACGCATCTTCATCGTCCCTTCAACCTGCACACGGATTCCAGACATGCCAAGCCGAAGCGCCTTGTGCGCCCTGTTTCTCGGGGGCCTCGCGGCTGTTGCCGCTCCTTCCTGGGCACAGCCCTCTGCCGGCGACGGCACCTACACCATCCAGCGCGGGGATACGTTAAGCGGCATCGCCCGCAGGCTCGGCGTCAGCACCGAAGCGATCCAGCAGGCCAACGACCTCACCCATCCGGACCGCCTGTCCGCCGGACATGTCCTGCGCCTGCCCGCCGCCGCACGACCGCCGGCAATCCCCAGCCCGGCCGTGGCCCCGGACGCGCCGCCTCCCGCCCCGGACGCGAACCAGCCCGTCGCCGTCCGGACGCCCGTGGCGGCCCCGCCAGCCGCTTTGGCGACGCCGGAAGCCGCCGCGCCCACGCCGGCCGCCGCACAGGAGAAGACCGTAGCGACACCGGCCGCGCCAACGCCCGCCGCTCCTTCGCAAGCGTCCACGGCCGGCGGCGCGGCCGATACGGACCTGTCGGCCGTGGGCGCATACAAACATCCGACGCTCGGCACGCTGCGCGTCAGCAAGGGGCCGGACGGCATCATCCTGGACAAGGACAGCAAAAACATTCCCATGCGACGGTTGTTGTACGCCATTTACGATGGCACGGACGCAACGGGGAACGTCCACAACGTCGATCTGGTGTTCGATTACGCCGGGCATGTCGTGGCCTTGCGCTATTCCAACGGCGGCACCGGGCCGATCACGTTCGAAAAAATGAAAAAATAGCCGGCGGCATGCCTTGACCGCATGCGCCGCACCGCCTATTTTCACGCAGCATGCAATCCTGGGCCGGCGCGATCCGGCCGGTGCGGAGAATCGTCATGGCCTTCGACATCGTTTTGCTCTCCCCCAACGAAGACGCCCTTTCGTTGCGCCAGGTTCTCGGCGCGCACGGCATGGGCGTCGCCATCCACCATGTCGTCGACCTTCCCGGCCTGCGGGAAGCCATCGGACGCATGGGGCCCAAGGCGCGGCTGCTTTCCTACCTCTCCCACGTCATCGTGCCGCAGGACTGCCTGGCGGCCTTTTCCCTGGGGGCCTACAATTTCCACCCCGGGTCGCCGGACTATCCCGGCACGGCTCCCGAAGCCTGGGCCTGCTACGAGCGGGCCAAGTCCTTCGGAGCGACCTTCCACGTCATGACCCCGCAGGTGGACGCCGGCGAAATCCTCGCCGCGGAAATCCTACCGGTGACCGCCGCCAAGGACCGTCCCGGGTATGCCACCGTCGCCCGGCAGGCCCTGTCGCTTTTGCTCATCCGCCTCGCGCCGGCGCTCACGCGCGAAGCGCCTCTCGTCGCCGAGGGCAGGCTGGCCTGGGGCGAAAAGAAACATACCATCGACGAGTACAACGCAATGTGCGTGCTTCCCGCCGACGTCGGCAAGGACGAGTTGCTCCACCGCCTCATGAGCTTCGGCCCTCCCGGGCCGGTGGAATTTTCCGTGCTCCTGCACGGCATGCGCTTCGTGCTCGAAGCCCCGGGCGGCGTCATCGGGCACCTCGATCCGCCGCAGCCCGACTGCATCCTCGGCTGGGTCCGGGACTCCAATGCCCCACAGACCCGCCAGGAAGTCAAACTCGTCATCGACGGCCACGATTACATCGTCGCCGCAGACCAGTTCCGCCCGGACGTCTGCGCGGCGGGCTTCGGCGACGGCCATTCCGGCTTCGTCTGGATGACGCCGCCGCAGTACAGGGACGGCCGGGCGCACCGCGTGGAAGCCTATTGCAAGGGCCAACCCGTGCCGGGGAGCCCCAGGCTCGCCGTCTTTCCGCGGACCGAAGCCGTCGAACCGGAGGCATGATCCGCTTGCGGACCGCAGGCCGAAGCCCCGCACAAGGAGGAGATGCCATGCGCCACGGTTTGCTTCTCGCCGTGTTCTGCGGCCTTCTCGCCTGCGCCTGCCCCGCCGCCCAGGCGCAACTCGTCGGCATGCCCAATCCGGCCTCCACGTTCTGCGTGGAAAGCGGGGGTACGCTCGTCATCGGCGACACGGGCTCGGGGGCGGTCGGCACGTGCGTGTACGCCGGAGGCCTGGCCGTAGACGAATGGGCGCTCTACCGCTTCCTTTCTCCCCTGACCGACCTGTTATCCTGGTAACGGGGCGACCTGGCCGGCGGGCTCCCTTGCGCAAAGGTCCCAGGGAAGGAGCCGAGTCTTTTCCTCCTTTGATTCAGTATTTTTTTATGCTACTTGTACGCATCCAAGCGCAAAGAGCTTTGCAGGAGTCCTTCTGTAAAACGCGCAGATATGGGGGAATGCATGAACGCACGCGGTTCGGACGAGGGCACGCCTTCCCTGTCCGTGCTGATTGTCGACGACAATGAAATCAACCGGTTCTACCTGCTGCACGCGCTGCGCAAAATGGGCCACAGCCCCGTCGCGGCGGAGGACGGCGGCCAGGCCGTCACGCTTTTTTCCAGCCAGCCCTTCGACCTCGTCTTCATGGACGTGCAACTGCCGGACATGGACGGGCTGGCCCTGACCCGCATCATCCGGGAGGGTCGGGCCGGCACGTGCAACGACGCCCGGATTCCCATCGTGGCCCTGACGGCGTTCACCTCTCGCGAAGACCGCGACCGCTGCCGGGCTGCCGGCATGGACGGCCATCTGGCCAAACCCGTCAGCGGCGCGGACATCGCCGCGGCCATCGCGCGCGTCATGGCCGCGGTGCCCCGGCAGGCCGACGCGTCGGACCAGGATGCGGACGGCTTCGATCTCCAGGCGTTCGCCCAGGAGAGCAACAGGGAATTCGCCGAAGAGATGCTTTCGCTGTTCCTGGAGCTGGCCGAACCCAAACGGCTGGCGCTGGCCCGGGCCCTCGAGCGGGGCGACGTCGCCGCCGCCGCGCCCCTGGCCCACGACCTGGCCGGCATGGCCGGGCCGATCCGGGCCAACCGCCTGCATGCGGCCATGAAGGCGGTGCAGGAGGCCTGCAACACGGGCTTGCTCGAACCCTGCCGCGCCAGCCACGCCGCAGCCGACCGGGAACTGGCCGCAGTGCTGGCCGCCGTCCGCTCCCACCCCCTGCTCGCCAACCGGGCGACCTGAGCGCAAGGACCCGGCCATGGCCCGCATTCTGGTCATCGACGACGACGCCTTTTTCCGGGAATTCCTGTCCCGGCTGCTCGCCGCCGAAGGCCACGCCATCACGCGGGCCGACACCCTGGCCGCCGCCGCCCGCGCGGCCGGGGAAGCCGATTTCGACCTCATCTTCCTGGACGTGCGCCTGCCCGACGGCTCCGGCCTCGACCTGCTGCCCCGGCTGCGGGCCCTGCCCGGCGAGCCGGAAGTGGTCATCATCACCGGCACGGGCGATCCCGACGGCGCGGAACTGGCCATTTTGAGCGGCGCGTGGGACTACATCGAGAAGACGGCCAGCCAGGAAGCGTTGCGCCTGGCCTGCCTGCGGGCGCTGCGCTTTCGCGAGATGAAGCAGGATTCCCTGCCCGTGCGCC
Source organism: Pseudomonadota bacterium (assembly GCA_023399375.1). Classification (GTDB taxonomy): domain Bacteria; phylum Desulfobacterota; class Desulfovibrionia; order Desulfovibrionales; family Desulfovibrionaceae; genus Solidesulfovibrio. Next base: position 5,628 of record JAEWPX010000192.1, read on the forward strand.
GCGCCGGCATCATCGGCGGCGGCCCGGCCATGGAGCGGGCCCTGCGCCAGATGGGGCGCGCCGCCAGGAGCCAGGCCAACGTGCTGCTTCTCGGCGAAACCGGCACGGGCAAGGAGCTTTTCGCCCGGGCCATCCACGAAAACAGCTCCCGGTCCGAAGCCGAATGCGTGGTGGTGGACTGCGCCGGGCTCACCGAATCGCTCCTGCCGAGCGAGCTGTTCGGCCACCGCAAAGGGGCGTTCACCGGGGCCTCGGCCGACAAGCCGGGCCTGCTCGCCCGGGCCCACGGCGGCACGCTCTTCCTCGACGAGGTCAGCGAGCTGTCCCTGGAGATGCAAAAGGGCTTCCTGCGGCTGCTCGAAAGCCGCACCTACCGGCCCGTGGGCGACAATCGCGAGATCGCCGTGGATTTCCGGCTGGTGTGCGCGAGCAACCGCGACCTCGCGGCCATGGTCGCGGCCGGAACCTTTCGCGAGGACCTCTACTACCGCATCCGGTCCGTGACCATCCTGCTGCCGCCCCTGCGCGACATGCCGGAGGAGTTGCCGCAGCTCGCCGAACACCACCTCCTCCGCATCTGCCGCGCCGGCAGGCTGCCGCTCAAAACCCCGGCCCCGGAACTGCTCGAGCTTTTCCGGCAATACGACTGGCCGGGCAACATCCGCGAGCTCGTCCACGTGCTCGAGGCCCTAAGCGCCGCCGCGCCCCTGGAGTCGGAACTGCTGCCCTCCCATCTGCCCCGGGACCTGCGCGTGCGGTTCGTGCGCTCCCGCGTGGCCCGCGGCCAGAAGGAGCCGCTCGCGCCGACCGCCGTCGCCGCGACCGCGCCGGCCGCCCCGGCCGCGTCCGTCCCGGCCCTGCCCGATTGGAACGCCTACAAGCGCGACGCCCACGACCGGGTCGAGCGCGAGTACCTGGCCGCCCTGGTCGCCGCCGTCCGCGGCAACGTGCGCACGGCCATGGACCTGTCGGGGCTCAGCCAATCGCGCCTGTACGGCCTGCTGCGCAAGCACGGGCTCGGGCTTTCAGGCAACCTGGACAGCCGGTAGCGGCGAAGCGGTTTTCCCCTGTCTTTCGGGACCATGCCCGCCGCAGTTTTTCGTGCTGCTGGCGGTTGCACTGTCTTTTCCTGCCCTACGCCTCCTCTTTTTCAGGAATGCACAGCGCCCACGCAAGACGTCTTCAAAATTTCAACAACAACTACGGCACAATAAAGAGGAACGCCTTGGCCCGGTTCTTGATAGCGCTTTTCAAGACCCCGTGCAGGCGCGCTCCGTCACACGGCGCGCCAGGGGAGGCTGTCATGTACCGATACGAGAACCGTTTCCGACGGACGCTACGCGTCCTTGCCATACTGACCGGCTGCCTGCTGGCGGCCGCGACCGCGTTTACGGCGGAGCAACCCGAATCCCGAACGGAGAACGCCATGCCCACCAACCAAGCCCCGAACACCCAGGTCGCCACCCTGGCCGGCGGTTGTTTCTGGTGCGTGGAATCGGATATGGAAAAACTGCCCGGCGTGCTCGAAGTCGTTTCCGGCTATACCGGCGGCGAAGAGCCCCACCCCGACTACGAGCAGGTTTCTTCCGGCCGGACCGGCCACTTCGAGGCGGTCCAGGTCTTCTACGATCCGACCCGCACCGGCTACCGGCAGGTGCTCGAAGCGTTTCTGCGCCATATCGATCCAACAGACGCCGGCGGCCAGTTCGCCGACCGCGGCAAGCAGTACAGGCCGGCCATCTTTTACCACGACGCGGCGCAAAAACAGGAGGCGGAGGCCGCCCTGGCGGAGCTTGCCGCCTCGGGACGCTTTCGCAAGCCCCTGGCCGTGGCCGTGCTGCCGTTCACGTTCTTCACCAACGCCGAAACCTACCACCAGGACTACTACAAGACCCACAAGCTCCAGTACGAGACCTACCGCCGCTTTTCCGGGCGCGACCAGTTCCTGGAACAGGCCTGGGGCGGCAAGGATGCAACGGCGGGCGCTGCGGCCTCCGGCGACTGGAAGAACTTCCGCAAACCCGACGGCGCTGCGCTGCGCAAGCGACTTTCGCCGCAGCAGTTCGACGTGACGCAAAAGGAGGGCACCGAGCCCCCCTTTAAAAACGCCTACTGGGACAACAAGGCCCCCGGCATCTACGTGGACGTCGTATCCGGGGAACCGCTCTTTAGCTCCCGCGACAAGTACGATTCCGGCACGGGCTGGCCGAGCTTCACAAGGCCGCTGGTCCCGGACAACATCGTCACCCGCGTGGACAAGAGCCTTTTTGCCACGCGCACCGAAGTCAGGAGCCGCCACGGCGACTCCCACCTCGGGCACGTCTTTCCCGACGGCCCCAAGCCCACGGGGCTTCGCTACTGCATGAACTCGGCCGCCCTGCGTTTCGTGCCCCAAGCGGACATGGAGCGCGACGGCTACGGCGAGTTCCTCAAGGACGTCGAGTAAAACCCTCCTTCGTTTCCCGCCCCTCCCAAACCGGTCCCGGAGCGGCTGCCGCCGCTTCGGGGTTCCCGCCTTGCCCGCGTGCGCACATGTGAAACACGTAACAATCTACTGGCGCGACAGGATGAGATAGGCTATGCTTTTCCTGCGTCGCGCTGCGCCAGCGGCCAGCCGGACGCACCGCCCACCGCCATCGGCCCGCAGGGGCAGGGAGACGGTCGTGCCGACAATTCGGGAATGGCTTGACGCCGTCAGCGTCAAACACAAGCTTCTCGCCCTTTTCGGCTGCATCCTCGCCGGATTCTGCTGCATTTTCTTCGTCGACCTCCTGGAGTCGCGGCGCATCGAGCGGACCCTGGAACTGGAACGGCTGGCCGTTTCCGCCACTTTCGACGTCCTGTCCATGCGCCGTCAGGAAAAGAACTACTTTCTGCGCCACGACGCCGCTTCCCTGGCCGCCGTGCGCCGGCATCAGCAGGCCGCGGCCGCGGCCATCGCGGCCATCGGCGCCCTCGACCCGGGCAACGCGTCCGAACGGGAAACGGCCCTGCGCCTTCTGCACGAATACCTCGCCGCCTTCACGGCCCTGGCCGGCAATTCCGAAGCGCCGGCCATGGACGCGCCGGCGGCGCTGTTCCTGGAACGCTCCCAGGCCCTGGACCGGCTGGAAGACGCGATCCCTCCCCTGTCGCGGGGGCTCGCCCGCCTGCGCGCCCAGGAAAAACACTGGCTGGCCTCGGGCGCGCCCGCAAACCTCAGCCGCCTGGAGGGCGACGCCGCGCAACTGGCCGTCCTGGCCCGCGCCGAACACGACGCCGCGGCGGCCGAAAGCATTGAAGAATACCTCGACGCGCTGCGCGCCTACGCCGGCCGGGTGGAGTTCGCCGGCTCGCCGAGCGCCGCCTTCGTGGCCGCGGCCCGGGCGCTCGAACCCGTCACCGAAGCCCTGCGCCGCCACTACGAAACCGAACGCGGGGCCATCGCCCGCGATGCAGCCATCGCGTCCACGGCCATTCAGGCCGCGGTCGTGCTGGCCGTGGCCCTGGCCGCCTGGGGCGTGTTCCGCTCCGTGGCCACGCCCCTGTCGGCGCTCGGCCGCCATGCCCGGCGTGTGGCCCGGGGCGAGCAGACCAACCTCGATCCCGCCGCCTTTTCCGGCGAGTTCCGCAACCTGGCCGAAGACATCGGCCGCATGGAAAAGCACCTCGTGGCCACCATCCTCGATCTGGCCCGCAAGGAGCGCGAGGCCGCCGAGGAAGCCCGGCGGGCGCGCAAGGCGCGCAAGCGCGCCGAGGACCTCAGCCGCGTCAAATCCAATTTCTTAAGCCTCGTCTCCCACGAGCTCAAAACCCCGCTGACTTCCATGGTCGGCTTCGCCCAGGTCATGAAGAAGCGCCTGGAGCGCGGCCCCCTGGCCGAGGCCGGGGCCAGTGACCCGGAGCTTGCCGCCGAATGCGCGCGGTTCGGCGAAAACTGCGGCATCATGCTCGACGAGGGGCACAGGCTCACGGGACTGATCGACAACGTGCTGGAACTGGCCGCCCTGGAATCCGGCGAGGCAGACCTGGACATGGGGCCCGTGGCCGCGGAAGACGTGGTCGCGCGCGCGGTGGAGCCGTTTCTCGCGGCTATGTCGGAGAAGGGACTGCAATTTTTGCGCGACATCCCGGCGGACCTGCCGCCCCTGCGCTGCGACCGGGAGCGCATGGTCTATGTCTTGCGCCACCTCTTTTCCAACGCCGTCAAGTTCACCGACGCCGGGCACGTGGCCTGCCGCGTGCGGCGCGAGGACGGCATGGCCGCCATCACCGTGGAGGACACCGGACGGGGCATCCCGTCGGCCATGCGCGAGGCGGTGTTCGAGAAATTCCTCCAGCTCGGCGACAGCCTCACCGGCAAGATGCCGGGGCTCGGCATCGGTCTTGCCGCCTCCCGGGCCGTGGTGGAACACCACGGCGGCAGCATCCGCATCGCCGGCGCGCCCGGCCGGGGCAGCCAGGTGACCGTGACCGTGCCCCTGGCCGAGGCGGCATGAGGCAATACGCTAGGCATCGCGAACGGTTCGGGCTATGCTGCCGCGAGCCGGCCGCAACCAGCGAGGCAACCGCATGATCCAGGACGAACTCAGCAAGCTGCGCCTCAAGCTCATCGCCATCACCCTGGCCTTCTCCTTCATCCCGCTTTTCAGCCTGGGACTTGGACTCTACAACCGTTTCTACGAGACCTACCTCGACAAGGTCTACGAGAGCCTGAGCAACCTCGTCGAAAACAAAAAGGTCACCATCGACCTCTACCTGGCCGAACGCGTGGCCCAGCTCTCCAACCTGGCCCTGACCGAATCCTACGGCGACCTTGTCCGCGAATCGTACCTGGAGCACATTTTCGGCGTGCTGCAGATGCATAGCAAGTCCTTCCTCGACCTGCAGGTCATCGACCAGAACGGCATCTGCACGGCCTACGTCGGCCCTTACAAGCTCAAGGGCATCGACTACAGCCGCGAGGAATGGTTCCACAAGGTCATGGCCCGTGGCATCCACGTCAGCGACGTGTTCCTGGGCTTTCGCAAGTACCCCCACTTCAACATCGCGGTCAGCCGCCGCGAAGGGGACAAGACCTGGGTGCTGCGCGCGGCCATCGATTCCGACATCTTCGATTCCCTCGTGCGCAGCATCCACCTGGGCAAGACCGGCGACGCCTTCATCCTGGCCGCGGACCACGTGCTGCAAACCAAGCCGCGCTTCGGCCACGCCATGTTCGACACCCTGGATTTCCCCAATGTCCCGCGCTTTTCCGGCACCCGCGTGGAAAGCCTGACCATCGAGGGCCAGACGTCGCTGTACGCCATGACCTGGCTCAACCACAAAGACTGGCTGCTCGTGGTCAAGGACGATCCGCGTGAGGAGATGCTGCCGATCATGCGCGCGCGCTGGCTGCTCATCCTGCTGCTCGCCGGAGGAACGCTGCTCATCGTCGGCGGCGCGGTCTGGGTCGCGGGCGGCACGGTGCGGGCGCTCGTTCGGGCCGAGCGCGAAAAGGCCGCGCTCGACGCGTCGCTCACCCAGTCGAGCAAGATGGCGGCGCTCGGCAAGCTCGCCGCGGGCGTGGCCCACGAGGTCAACAATCCCCTGGCCATCATCATGGAAAAGGCCGGCTGGATGCGCGACCTCTTAAGCGAGGAGGACATCAAGGCCAGCCCGAACTTCCAGGAATTCGAGGACGCGGTGTCCAAGATCGAGTTCCACGTGCGCCGGGCCAAGGACGTCACCCACCGCCTGCTCGGGTTCGCACGGCGCATGGAGCCGACGCAGGAGGACCTCGACGTCAACCTGCTGCTCGACCAGACCCGGTCGTTTCTGGAAAACGAGGCCAGCTTCCGCGGCATCACCTTCATCAGCGACTACCAGAAGGACCTGCCGCGCATCGAATCCGACGCCTCCCAGCTCCAGCAGGTCTTCCTCAACATCATGGACAACGCCATCGACGCCATCGACAAAAACGGCACGATCACCGTGACCACGCGCCACCTGCCCGATTCCGGCGAAGTGGACATCGCCATCGCCGACACCGGCAAGGGCATGAGCAAGGAGGCCCTGGAAAAAATCTTCGACCCCTTCTTCACCACCAAGAAGGTGGGCGAGGGCACGGGCCTCGGGTTGACCATCAGTTACAGCATCATCGAAAAGCTCGGCGGGCACATCCACGTCACGAGCAAGGAAGGCCAGGGCACGACCTTCCACATCGCGCTGCCGATCGGGGCCTGAGCCGGCGGCGGCCGGCCGGGGCACGGCGCGCCGCACGGGGCGGCGCGCGGGATTTTGGCACGAACATCTTGCCCGCGGGAGGGACGAATGGGATTGCGCGTACTGGCCGTGGACGACGAAGCCGATTTCCTCGAGACCCTGGTCAAGCGGTTCACCTACCGCCAGATCCCGGTCACGGCCGCGTCGAGCGGTCGCGAGGCCCTGGCCAAGCTCGACGAGGAGGCGTTCGACGTCGTCATCCTGGACATGCGCATGCCGGGCATGGACGGGCTGGCCGTGCTCAAGGAGATCAAAAAGCGCCATTCCCTGGTCGAGGTCATCATCCTGACCGGACATGCCTCGGTCGAGGCCGGCATGCAGGGCATGTCGCTCGGGGCCTACGATTACGTGCTCAAGCCCGTGGATTTCGGCGAACTCCTGGAAAAGGCCAGAAAGGCCCATGAACGCAAAGAACTCAACGAAGCCCGAAGCCGGCCCTGAAGGCTTCGCCTTTCCGCCGCTGTGGCCGCATACCGTGCTCGCGCCCGGCCTTGCCGGCGCGGCCGTGCTCGCCACGCTCCTCACGCCGCCGGCGGTCGACGTGGCGCTGGCGCTCGTGGCCGGGGCCATCTGCATCGGCTCGGCGCTCACGCTGGCCCGGCGCATCCGGCGCGGCGAAGGGGAGCTGCGCGAAATGGACCTGCGCCTGCTCCATTCGCAAAAGCTCGCCGCCATCGGCGAACTGTCCTCGGGCATCGCCCACGAAATCAACAACCCCCTGGCCATCATCACCCAGGAGCTCGACCTGGCCCGGGAGCTCACGGCCGGCTGCAAGGGCCTCCCGGACGAGGACCTCGCCGACGCCCGGGACAGCCTGCGCGAGATCGCCAAGCAGGTGGACCGCTGCCGCCAGATCACCCACAAGCTCCTCAATTTCGCGCGCAAGGTGGAGCCCGTACTCCAGGAGGAAGCCATCGAGCAGGTCATCGAGGACATGGCACTGCTCGTGGAAAAGGAGGCGCAGGGCCGCGGCGTGGCGATCCTGCGCGACTACGCCCCGGACCTGCCGCCCGTGCGCACGGACGTGCCGCTTCTGCGCCAGGTCATCCTGAACCTGCTCACCAACGCGCTTTTCGCCACGCCCCAGGGCGGCTGCATCACCCTGGTCACAAGGCGCGAGGACGGGCGCGTGTCCGTGGCCGTGCGCGACACCGGCTGCGGCATCCCGCCGGAAAACATGAACAAGATCTTCGACCCGTTTTTCACCACCAAGGAGCCGGGCAAAGGCACCGGCCTCGGCCTGTCCGTGTCCCACGGCATCGTGGCGCGCCTGGGCGGGTCGCTTGCCGCGCAAAGCGCGCCCGGACAGGGCGCGACCTTCACCGTGACCCTGCCCCTGTAACGCCAACACACACCCCGGAGCATCCCATGGCCGATCCCATCCGCGTGCTGCTCGTCGACGACGAAGAACGTTTCCGCGACACCCTGGGCAAGCTCCTCACCCGCCACGGCTTTTCCGTACGCGCCGCCGGCGGCGGCCAGGAGGCGCTCGATCTTCTTGCGCAGGCCCCCTGCGACGTCGTCGTGCTCGACGTGAAGATGCCCGGACTTTCCGGCGAGCAGGCCCTGCCGCTTTTGCGCGCGGCCTGTCCCGAGGCCGAGGTGCTGGTGCTCACCGGTCACGCCTCGGTCGACATCGCCTCGGCCATGATCGCCGGCGGCGCGGCCGACTATCTGCTCAAGCCCTGCCCCACCGAGGAGCTCGAAGGGGCCATCCGCGCCGTCTACGACCGCCGCCAGGCGACCAGACCCCGCTGACGGCGGTGCCGCGCCTTGACGCCGCAGGGCGGGACGGACAAAAGAGCCGGATGCCGCAAATACTAACGCCCGCCCTTTTCCCCTACGTTTTTCCGGCCTTCGCCGCCGTGGTCGGACTCGTGCTCGGCAGCTTCTATTCCGTGTGCGTCTCGCGCGGCATCGCCGGCACGTCCATCGTGCGCCCGGCTTCCCACTGTCCGCACTGCGGCCATCCCCTTGCCTGGTGGGAACTGTTGCCGCTCGTGAGCTACCTGCTCTTGCGCGGCCGCTGCGCCGCCTGCCGGGAGCGCATCTCCGCGCTCTATCCGCTGCTTGAACTGGCCTCGGCGGCCTGGGCCGCGCTTACGGCCGCGGCCTTCGGGCCAAGCTGGTGGTGCGTCGCCTACCTGGCCCTGGGGGGGCTTTATATCGTGGCCTCGGGCATTGATTTCCAGGTCTACCTGCTGCCGAACGTCCTCACCTATCCGGCCGCGGCCCTGGGCATCGCCCTCGGAGCGGCGCGCCCGGACATCGGGCCGGCGCAGGCGGCCATCGGCGCGGCCACGGGCTTCGGCGTCTTCTGGCTGCTCGCCGCCGGCTACCGCATGGCCAAGGGCGTCGACGGCCTGGGCGGCGGCGACGTCAAGCTCATGCTCTCCATCGGCGGCGCGTGCGGCGTGATCGGCCTGCCCTATGCGGTGCTCATGGGCAGCCTCGCCGCGTTGCTCGCCAGCCCCTTCTACGTGCTCGGCAAGGGCCGGGGCCGGTCCATGCCCATTCCCTTCGGCCCTTTTCTCTGTTTCGGGGCCATGGCCTACATCCTCTACGGCCCCGCCCTGCTGCGCCTTTTGACGCGCCTGTAGAAAAATCGCCTTCCAACGCCGCCCGGGACTGGCTTTTCACAGTCTCCCTGTGCTAGTCAGGGATGGCCGAAGCAGACGGCATCCCCCAACCCGCAACGGAGGACGGCATGCGACTTTTCCACTACGCCCTGGCAATGGCCCTGCTGTGCATCACCGTGACCGGATGCGCCCCGATGAAACCCGCGTCGCCCTCCATGTTCTTCGGCAACTGCATCACTCCGCCGGGACGCGATCCGTGCGATTCCGACATGAGCATCTGCCAGGCGTTCGAAAACGTCATCAACCAGAAATACGCCACATCCGGCGCGTGTCGCACGGCGTGCAGCCAAGTCTACAGTCAGCTCTATTACCAGGGCTACCAATTGCAAGACTGCGGCTATATGCTCGACCGCGGCAGCGACCTGTGCGACCAGGAATGCCTGCGCCAGTACCCGGCGGCCAAATAGGCGGCCCCTCAAGCGACAAAGCGGCCAGGGATTTCATGCCTGCGCCGCTTTGTCGCTTGACAGCCGCCCCGTTCCGGCCCATCGATGCACCGGTAGCGCAATAATGCCCCGGCGGTCCCTTTTCCCATGACGCACACCACGCCCCCTTCTGTCCCGGCCGACGCCCCGCGTCTGGAAGTCCTCAAGGATGCCGGGACTCTGACCCTGCGTATGAGCGGGGCATGGCGCAAAGACATCCCCCTTCCCGACCCGCGTCCCGTGCGCGACGCCCTGACCGCCACGCCGCCGCCCGCGACCCTGCGCTTCGACGCGGCCGGAGTCACCGCCTGGGACAGCCTCTTTCTCACCTTCTGCCGAGCGGTCCTGGCCCTGGCCGGCGAACGCCGCGTGGGGGCCGACCTTTCCGGGCTTCCGGCCGGCGCGGCCAGCCTGCTGGAACTGGCCAGCAAGGTCCCCGAACGCCAGGGCGCGGCCCGCAAGACCCGTCACGCCCCCTTTCTCGAGCGCATGGGCGACCTGGGGCTTGCCGTCTCCCAGGCCGTCATCAATCTGTTCGATTTCGTCGGCGACGTGACGCTCGCCTGCTTGGCGCTTTTCCGGGGCAAGGCCGTGTTCCAGCGCTCTGGCCTCGTGGCGCTCATGTACCAGGCAAGCGTCGAAGCCCTGCCCATCGTTTCGCTCATTAGCCTCCTCGTCGGCCTCATCCTCGCCTTTGTCGGGGCCATCCAGCTCTCGCAGTTCGGGGCGCAGATCTACGTCTCCACCATCGTCGGCATCGCCATGGTCCGCGTCATGGGTGCCATCATGACCGGCATCATCATGGCCGGCCGCACCGGCGCGGCCTACGCCGCGGAACTGGGCACCATGCAGGTCAACGAGGAAATCGACGCCCTGCGCACCTTCGGCTTCTCCCCGACGCAGTTCCTGGTGCTGCCCCGCATGATCGCCCTGGTCCTCATGATGCCGCTTCTGTGCATCTACGCCGACCTCATGGGCATCCTCGGCGGCTTCATCGTCGGGGTGTTCATGCTCCACATCAACCCCGTGCAGTACCTGACCCACACCTGGCAGTCCGTGCCCCTGGCCAATTTCTGGATCGGCCTCGTGCACAGCACCATTTTCGGCGTCCTTGTGGCCATGGCCGGCTGCTACCGCGGCATGCGCTGCGGCCGAAGCGCCCTGGGCGTGGGCCAGGCCACCACCTCGGCCGTGGTCACGAGCATCCTCGCCATCATCATCGCCACGGCCATCATCACCGTGGCCTGCAACATCATCGGCGTCTAACCCATGGAAGCAAGCAACAGCGCCGCCGCGCCCGCCGAACAGCCGGCCATCCGGGTCGAAAACCTGACCATGGCCTACGGCGATTTCATCATCATGCGCGACCTCAACTTCACCGTGAACCGCGGCGACGTCTTCATCATCATGGGAGGCAGCGGCTGCGGCAAATCCACCCTGCTGCGCGTGCTCGTGGGCCTCAAGGAACCGGCCCAGGGCAAAATCCTCTACCGGGAAGGGAGCCTCTGGGACGCCGAGCCGGATGCGCGCGACGCCATCCTGCGCCGCACCGGCATCCTCTACCAGTCCGGCGCGCTTTTCAGCTCCATGACCCTGGCCGAAAACATCGGCCTGCCCCTGTCGCAGTACACCAGGCTCAAACCCAAGGAGATCCGGGAGCTGGCCTCGCTCAAGCTCGCTCTGGTCGGCCTCGCCGGCTTCGAGGACTTCTACCCCTCGGAAATAAGCGGCGGCATGTGCAAGCGCGCCGGACTGGCCAGGGCCATGGCCCTCGACCCGGACATCCTCTTTTTCGACGAACCTTCGGCCGGCCTCGACCCGGTGAGCGCGCACCTGCTCGACGAGCTCATCCTCGAATTGCGCGAGAGTCTGCGCGCCACCTTCGTGGTCGTTACCCACGAGCTGGCCAGCATCTTCGCCATCGGCAACAATTCGGTCTTCTTGAACGTCGAGACACGGACCATGAGCGCCAGCGGCGACCCCAAGGAACTGCTGGCCCACACCACCGACCCCAACCTGCGCCACTTCCTGACCAGGGGCGAGGAATAGCCCGCCGCAAACGGCAACGGGTGAAAAGGAACCCTCCGCATGAGCGCCAAAGCCAACAAAACCATGATCGGCGTCTTCGTCCTTGGCGCGGTGGCCCTGGCCCTGGGAGCCATCGTGGCCCTGGGCTCGGGCACTTTTTTCACCAAGACCTACCGCTGCATCATGTTCTTCCCCAACTCCGTCGGAGGCCTCGAGGTCGGCGCGCCCGTGGTCTTTCGCGGCGTGCCCATCGGCTCGGTCAAGGAAATCAGCATCGAGGCCGATCCCACCCACCTCAAGTTCTATATCCCGGTGGTCGTGGAAATCCTCGGCGGCAAGATCAAGCTCACCGGCAAACCCGGGGAAAAAGACCAATCGCTGGCCGATGCCCGAAAGGAAAATCCCGGCAACCTGCTGGCGCAACTCGTGGGAAAGGGGCTGCGAGCCCAGCTCGTGACCCAGAGCTTCGTCACCGGACAACTCGCCGTATCCCTGGACCTCATGCCCGATACGCCGTTGCGCCTGGTGGGACACAGCGACCTCGCCGAAATCCCCACCGTGCCCTCGACCTTTGAAAAACTTACCGAGACCATCAAGCAACTGCCGCTCCAGGAACTCGTCGATCGCCTCATCGGCGCGGTCACCGGCATCGAAACCCTCGTCAATTCGCCGCAACTGAAGGCCCTGCCGGGCAAAATCGACGCCACCCTCAACACCGGCAACACGCTGCTCCAGGACATCCGCGACAAGGTCGGCCCCCTCGCCAAAAACCTCGACGAAGCCATCACCAACTTCGGCGAACTGGCCAAACACCTCGACACGCGTTCCGAAGGCCTCAGCAGCGCGGCCAAGACCACGCTCGGCTCCCTCGACACCACGCTCAAGGACAGCCGGTCCGCCATCAACAACTTCCAGAAGATCGTGAATTCCAATTCGCCCACGGTCACCGACCTCAACCGTGCCCTGGCCGAAATCGCCAATGCCGCCCGCGCCATACGCGAGTTCGCAAACTTCCTGGAACGCCACCCCGAAGCGCTCATCCAGGGCAAGGGAGCACCCCGCAAATGATCACGAAATCCGCCGCCCGCACCTGCATCGTGGCCATGGCCCTCGCAGCCGGCATGCTCTCCCTCGCCGGCTGCGGCAAATCCGCGCCCACCCACTTCTATTCCCTCAACGCCACGCCACAAAAAATCGAAGCCGCGACCGCCGGACCCTGCATGTCCGTGGGCGTGGGCCCCGTGGATTTCCCCGCCTACCTCGACCGGGCGCAAATCGTCACCCGCTCCGGCGGCAACCGCATGCACCTGGCCGAATTCGACCAGTGGATCGAAACCCCGCGCGAAAACTTCCAGCGCGTCCTCACCGAAAACCTCGCCGGACTCGTGTGCGCCAAACCGCTCGTCACCTACCCCTGGCCCACCGGCGGACACCCCGACCGCCAGGTCGTCATCCAGGTCGCCCGCTTCGACGGCGTGCTCGGCCAGGACGCCGTGCTGCGCGCCAGTTGGTCCATCCTCGACGCCGACGGCAACAACCTCGCCTGGCGCTCCAACGAATACCGCGAATCCGCCGCCACGCCCGACTACGACAGCCTCGCCGCCGCCCAAAGCAAGCTCGTCGAACAATTCGCCAAAGACGTCGCCGCCTCGCTGCTCGGGAAATAGGCGGGGAGCTGGGGCGCGGCCCCAGGCCCCGCCCGGGGGAGTCACTCCCCCCGGCCCCCCCGGTCGGCGTCGTGGCGCGGTGGAGGCTGCGGGCACCGGGAGGTCGGTCGGTTGGCGGAACGAAGATG
>JAEWPX010000010.1 GCA_023399375.1 Pseudomonadota bacterium
CAAAAGACCTTAAAGGAATCTTCTTAAAATGCGGCGCTTCGCCGCTGGCGCCCGTGGTTTCGGAATTTCGGGCAACGTGCTGGCGGGCTTTGCGGCCTGCGGGTTGCCCGAAATTCCGAGACCACAGACCCCGACGCACCGCTCACCAACCACGCCCCCACCCGCTTACCGATCCCCCGTCGGGGAGGTCCAGGAGGGGATCATCCCCTCCTGGCCGCCGGAGGCATCTTCCTGCCTTTACGCCTCTTCTTCTCCTTTTTCCCGTCCTCGCAGCACCACGCCTGCCGCTTCGACGACATCGCCGGCCTCGACCACCTGCAATCCTTCCAGCACGTCGGCCGGCAGTCCGGCTACGACGTCGCCGTTCGCTTTGGGCACGACGACGGTGGCGATGCCGGCGCGTTTGGCGGCGAGGCATTTTTCGCGCAGTCCGGCCACGGGCAGCATGCGGCCGGAGAGGGTGATTTCGCCGGTGGCGGCGGTGTCGCAGCGCGCGGGACGGCCGGTTAAAAGCGAGAGCAGCGCGCAGAAGATGGTGACGCCGGCCGAGGGGCCATCCTTGGTGATGGCGGCGGCGGGGAAGTGGACGTGGATGTCGGATTTCTCGAAAAAGCCCGGGGCCACGCCGAGCTCGGCGGCACGGCTGCGGATGAGGCTGAGCGCCGCCTGTGCGGATTCGCGCAGCATTTCGCCGAGCGACCCGGTGAGCAGGAGTTGGCCCGAGCCCGGCATGCGCGCGGTTTCGACGAAGAGGATTTCGCCGCCGTGCTGTCCGACGACGAGGCCGGTGACGACGCCCACGCGGTCGCCGGCTTCGGCGGCTTCGCGGGTGAAGCGGCGCGGGCCGAGCAGGCTTGGGATGTCGGGGGCGTCCACGCTTGCCGGGGCGGTTGCGGCGTCGTCGAAGGTGAGGCGGGCGAGGCGGCGGCAGGCGGCGGCCACGGTGCGGGAGAGGCCGCGAAGGCCGGATTCGCGGGTGTAGTCGTCGATGATGCGGGAAAGCGCGGCGTCGGTGAAGGCGACCTGTTCGCTGGAGAGGCCGTTTTCGCGCAGGTGCCGCGGCAGGAGGAATTCGCGGGCGATGTCGCGTTTTTCGCGGTCGGTGTAGCCGGGGAAGTCGAGGATTTCCAGGCGGTCGAGCAGGGGGCCGGGCAGGCGCGAGACATCGTTGGCGGTGCCGATGAACATGATGCGCGAGAGGTCGAAGGGGATTTCCAGGTAGTTGTCGGAGAAGCGGGCGTTTTGTTCGGGGTCGAGGATTTCGAGCAGGGCGGCGGCGGCGTCGCCGCGGAATTCCGCGCCGATCTTGTCGATTTCGTCCAGCATGAAGACGGGGTTGGCGACGCCGATGCGGGCGAGTTCCTTGAGGATGCGCCCGGGCATGGCTCCGACGTAGGTGCGGCGGTGGCCGCGCAGTTCGGCCTCGTCGCGTAGCCCGGCCACGGACAGGCGCACGAATTCGCGCCCGAGCGCCTCGGCCACGGCCTGGCCCACGGAGGTCTTGCCCACGCCCGGCGGGCCGGAGAAGCACAGCACCGGGCCGCGTCCCGGCGAGGCGGACAGGCGCGCTTCGAGGATTTCGGCCACGGTCTTTTTGAGTTCCGTCAGATTGACGGGCTTGCCCAGGTAGTGCGCCGCGCCGGCGCGCAGGGCTTCCACGGCCGTGCCGACGGTGGCGAAGCCCGTGACCATGACCACGGCGGCGTCCGGGGCGGTGCGGCGCATGCGTCGCAAAAGCTCCATGCCGTCCAGGCGTTCCATTTTGAGATCCGTGACCACGACGTCGGCGGCGAACCCGGAAGCGAGGATGTCCAGGGCTTCCATGCCGTCGGCGGCCGTGCGGACGTCGTAGCCTTCCTTGCCGAGCACGTGGGCCATGTTGGCGCGGGCGATCTCCTCGTCGTCCACGATGAGGATTTTCGGCTTGGCCGCGCCGCGCAGCGCCCTGGCGGCGAGAAATTCCAGAATGCGTTCCTTGACGGCGTCGAGGCCCCGGTGGCGGGCGTCGAGGACTTCCCGCGCGCGGCGCAGGTCGAGGGTGTCGCGCGTGCAGGTGGTCCAGGGAAGTTTGAGCAGGAACTCCAGGTAATTGATGCCGACGGCGTATTCGGCCACGGCCGGGTCGGTGGTTTCGAGCCTGGCCAGTTCGCGCCGGGCGGCTTCGGCGGCCTGGGCGGGGAGGGCGACGCCCTCCACGGCGCGGCGCAGGGTCTCGAGCACGCCGGTTTCGGCGTCCGGCGCGGCGGGCGCGGCAGGCGCGGCCGCGCGGGGTTTGTTGCCGAAGAGCATGGGCATCTCCTTGCGGGACGGGTGCGGGGAATCTAGCGCCAAAAGCCGGCGCGGCGCAAATGGGGCGGCAATACGCGCGCCGGGCGACCGTTGCGTATTGTAACAGATGACACGCCCTGTTGCGATCTGAAACGTCTCATCTTGAAACGCCGTGTCGGCAAGGCCGCAACCGCGTCGCCAATGACCGGGGGACGGGGGTGTTGCACATCGCAATACTGACTGAGTGGTCAGTCGGTTTTTGCTATTCCACAAAATATCCAATGAAAACAAACTGTAAGTAGAATGTTTCAGATTGGCACGCAAATTGTTCTTAAAGGCGCAAACGGGCGCAAGCGCCCGAACGAGGAAACGGCATGTACGCGAACACGGCACGACCCCTTGGCGACACGACGCCGGCCGCACGGCCCCATCAGGTGCTGGTGGTGGTCCGGGGCGGCGTCGCCGGTCAGGCGCTCGTGGACTACGCCCTGGGCGTGGCCGAGCGGCTGGGGCTCGGGGTGCTGGCCGCCTACGTGGATACGCAGCCTCGTTACGGCGACAGGTTGTCCCGGCGCGAACGCTTCGCCGTCGGCGCAAGCGGCGACGCGGCGTCGTTTCGGGACAAGGCCGGCCGTCGCGGCATCGGTTTCGAGCACGTCACGGCCTGCGGCAAGGCGTGCGAAGTCGTTCCGGCCATCGTGCACGGCGGCCGGCGCATCGACTTCGTGGTGCTCGATCCGTCCATCGGGATTGAGGACGTGGCCCGGCGTTCGTCCGTTCCCGTGTTCGGCCTGGACGTGGCCGGCGGGAAGGGAGCGCGCGACCGGAGCCGCAGGAGAGTGCAACAGCGAACCCCTGGGAGGTTGACCATGTCCGAGACGACGCGCAAACGCAACGTGGTCCGCACCATCGTTTTCGGCGCTGCGGCCGTGGCTCTGTACGCCGCGGTCTTCACCAACACCGACTTCATCACCAACCTGTCGGCCAAGGGCGGCGTCTACGCCGTGGTGCCGGTCCTCACCGTGTTCCTGTTCTCCTACATCCACGGCAGCTTCACCGGCGCGTTCTGGTCCGCGCTCGGCATCGAGGCCTCCAAGGGCACTGCCGCCAAGAAGCAGGCCACCGCGGGGGCGGCCAAGCGGAAGGACAGCCGGGCCACGGCGCAGGTGAACGCCTAACGCCTCATCCCTTAAAAAATACGCGAGTATTTTTTAAGAAATAAATTATCTCGGCGCGTTGGCTGCTACAACGCGAAGCGCGCGACCGCAGCGGGCACAACGACTTTTCGGGAGGAGACGGACATGCACGGCGCTGGCGAAATGATCACCTTCATCGATCTCAATATGTACTCCATCGTGTTCCTGTTCCTGGTCGGCTTCATCGGCGGACTGGTGAGCGGCTTCATCGGCTCCGGCGGAGCCTTCGTCCTGACCCCGGGCATGATGAGCCTGGGCGTGCCCGGCCCGGTGGCCGTGGCCAGCAACATGTGCCACAAGTTCCCCAAGGCCCTCGTCGGCTCCATCAAGCGCTACCGCTACGGCCAAGTGGACATCAAACTCGGCGTGATCATGGGCCTTTTCGCCGAAATCGGCGTCCAGGTCGGCATCAAGGTGCAAACCATCATCCTGGAGAAATGGGGCGAGGCCGGCTCCAATCTCTACGTGAGCGTGGCCTTTGTCGCAGTGCTGCTCACGGTCGGCAGCTTCGTCATGCGCGACGCCCTGCGCCTGGCCAAGTCCGGTGAGGCCGACGGCAAGCCCAACAACCTGTGCAAGCGCCTCCAGTCCATCGAACTGTGGCCGATGATGACCTTCAAGCGCGCGAACGTGCGCATCTCCGTATGGTTCCTCATCCCGGTCGCCATCGCCACGGGCATGCTGGCCGCGACCATCGCCGTCGGCGGCTTCATCGGCGTGCCGGGCCTCATGTACATCATCGGCGTCACGAGCATCGTCGCCTCGGCCACGGAGCTGGTCATCGCCTTCGTCATGGGCCTCGGCGGCACGCTGATCTGGGCCTACTACGGCATGGTTGACATCCGCCTCACGCTCATCATCCTCGGCGGGTCGCTTTTCGGCGTGCAGCTCGGCGCCATCGGCACCACCTACGTCAAGGAATACATGATCAAGATGGTCATGGCCGTCATCATGCTGATCGTGGCCCTGAGCCGCTTCCTGGCCATGCCCAAGTACCTGGACAAGCTGTCGCTGACCAATTTCGGCGACACCGTCGTGTCCGTGCTGTCCCAGGCCAGCTTCGGGGTGATGGTCGTGGCCCTGCTCATCGGCGCGGGCATCATCCTGGCCTCGATGTTCAAGGCCCGCCGCCTGGAGAACCAGGCCTAGCGAGAAATGCGGAAGGTATCTTGAAGTAGTCAACGCTCCCTCCCCGCGCCCCGGAATCCGTCCGGGGACGCGGGGAGGGAAAAACGGCGAGGACCGCGGTGCGCGCATGATCATGCATCGACCCAAGACCATCGTCGTCGGGCTCGACGGCTCCCCGGCCTCCCGGGGGGCGTTCGAGCAGGCCATGATCCTGGCCGCGTCGCTGCGGGCGCGGCTCGTGGCCGTCTCCGTCGCGCCATCGCTCGCCGGGCTCGAACGCATCGGCCGGGAGGAGATCCGCGAGCTTTCGCGCCCCTTCGAGCAGGCCCTGGAAGACGCGT
This sequence comes from Pseudomonadota bacterium, assembly GCA_023399375.1. GTDB lineage: Bacteria > Desulfobacterota > Desulfovibrionia > Desulfovibrionales > Desulfovibrionaceae > Solidesulfovibrio. The sequence continues at coordinate 4,934 of JAEWPX010000010.1, forward strand.
CGGATGCGGCTGCGAAGGCCGGATTGCCGCTTAAAAAGGTGCTGGAGTCCGGCGAATCCTTCGAACGCCTGGTGGACGTGGCCGAGGCCGAGGAAGCGAGCCTCGTGGTCATCGGCGACGCCCGGCGCGCCTACATGGAGCGCGTGCTGCTCGGACGCAACGTGGCCAAGGTCATCGGCTACAGCCCCTGCGACGTGCTCGTGGTCCCGGAGGGGGCCAAACTGGATTTCACCCGCGTGGTCACGGCCGTGGACGGCTCGCGCCAGAGCATGGCCGCCGCGGGGCGCGCCATCGGGCTGTGCGCCGCCTACGCCGGCAAGCTGGACGTGCTGGCCGTGGTGGACGTGCCGGTCGAGCGCAACCTCATTTACGGCATTTTCGAGGACATCAAGCGCCGGGCGCTCATTGCCGTCAGCGCGGTGGTCAAGGCGGCCCAGGCCAGGGAGGTGACGGCCCTGGCGACCGTGCTCGAGGGCGCGCCCTTTCGGGCCATCGCCGGGTTCGCCGCCGAGATCGGGGCCGGCTGCCTCGTGCTCGGCTCCTACGGCAAAAGCGGCCTGCGCCGACTCATGCTCGGCAGCGTGGCCGAGCGCGTGCTCGCCCTGGCCTCGTGCCCGGTGCTCATCGTCAAATCCGGGCCCGGCGACCCCGACGACGTGGTCGGCGCGCTCGATCCCTGAAACCTTTTCCCCGGGAGGACGCCATGGACATGCGGCTGGCTTTTACGGAATTCCTTATCGCCTTTTGCGCCGTTGCGCTTGCCGACCGCATCCCGGGCGTCCTTGCGCGCCTGGCCGGGGCGCTCGGCTTGTCCCGGCCGCTGGCCGCCGTGGGCGACGCCCTGGCCGCGGGGAGCGAGACCGGCTGGTACGTCTATTTTTCGCGCGACGCCGTCACCGGCGAGCCGCGCGTGACGCCTGTCGCGCCGCCGGCCCCGGCCGCGCGGCCCCGGCCGCAGCGGGACACGCGGCCCCGGTTGCGGGCGTAGTCCGGTTTTCCTGTCGTCATTGGAATGAGCCTTTCCTTTGCACGTCAACCACGGGACCGACCATGATCACGCGCCATGACCCCACTTCCGTCCTGACCGCCGCGGAGGCGGCCGCGCCCGAACACCGTGCCGCCCTCATCGCCCGCTTCGGCGAAAAGGCCTACCGCCTCTGGTGCGACGCGCGCCATCCCCAGCGCCTGCTCGCGCCCACGTCCATCGGTACGGCGACCGACGCCGAAGGCTGCCGCATTTCCATTGCGCTCGGGATGTACGGGGAAATCGTGGCGCAGACGGATTTCGACGCCGAAGGCTGCCCCTCGGCCAAGATCGCGGCGGCCGCGGCCGCGCATTGGGCCATGGGGCGCACGCTCGACGAGGTCGCCGCCATGGACGAGGCGGCCATTGTGGCCACGCTCGGCGACTTTCCCGAAGAGGCCCGCCGGCACGCCCGCCTTGCCGGCCAGGCCGTGCGCGCGGCCGCGGCGCGCTGGCAGGCCCGGGCCAACTAGATTGCGCTTTTCCCGTTGCGGGGGAGGCAATGCACCGTCCCCGCAACGGGCTTTCCGCCGCCGGCAGCCGCCGGGGGCGTCTTCTTCCGCGCCGCCTCAGTTCGCCGGCTTGGCCGCGATGCCCGGCCCGGGGCAGGGCCGCGGCGCAAGTCCGAGGTTTTGACGCAGCTCCGCGCCCGCCGCGCACATGCTTTCCACGAATTCCCCGTTTTCGAGCAGTGTCGCCGCGATGACCGTGCCGGCGATGCGTCCGGCCGCGATGTCGCTCGGGTAGTGTACGCCACCGATGATGCGGTTAAGCCGGTAGGCTTCCGCCCGGTCGTAGATCTCCGCAGCGCGCTCGGGAACCATGTCGGCGAGCATGACGGCCGCGGCCGTGGCGTACGTGGAATGGCCGCTGGGGTAGGAGGCGTTGTGGGGAAGCCGCAGGCTCGGGCGGATGTCGGGATCGGCCTGGGGCGGGCGCGGCCGGTTCCAGTGCGCTTTGGCGTCGCCGAGCATGGCGTCGGCGTCCTTTCGCAGCGTTTCGAAGAAGGCCATGGTCAGGGGGAGCTTTTCCGGCGCGAGGCCCTGCCCCAGGGCCGGGAGGAAGGGCTGGGCCGTGCGCGCGGCGTCGGCTTGGGCCAGGGCCTCCAATTCCGGCGTGCGGCGCTGCTGCCATGCCTGCACCACGGCCCTGTCCTCGCGGTCCGCGACCGAACCCGGGGCGGGCGGCGGCGGCAGCAGACGGGTGAAGTCGATGGCCTGGCCGGGAGCCGGGACGGATTCGGCCGCAGGCAGGGACAGGGGCGAAGCGAGCAGGAGCAGCAGGAGCAGCCAGGAAACCGGGCGTCGCATAGGGCACCTCCGCAAAAGGGATTGGGATCGCCAGGGGCCGGGGACGCCGTCCGCGACGTCCGCGTCGGCCGGAACGTGAAGATAGCCTACGCGCCGATCACGATCCAGTGGCCGGTGTCCTCACGCTCGATGCGGTAATCCGTCACGCCGGCGGTGCGTAGGGCTTTTTCGTGGGCGCCGGGATCGGTGCCGGGCCGCGGCGGGGGCGGAGAGCCCGAGGCCCAGCGGGGATCGCGGGAAGCCATCTGCCGGCAGATCGCCTCCCGCATCTGCGGCGTGCCGAGGCCGCCGCCGAGGTAGGCCCGGCCGTGCGGGGCGAGCGCCCGCCGCACTTCGGCGAAGGCCCGGGGCAGGTCCTTCCAGAACATGACCGAGCCCCGGCTGACGATGAGGTCCGCGCTGGCGTCGGCAAGGGGCAGGGCGCAGGCGTCGCCGGCCAGGACCAGCGCGCGCCGGGCCAGGCCGCGTTCCCGGGCGCAATGCGCCGCCGCCTTGAGCATGGCCGGGGCGTGGTCGAGCAGGACCGCGCGCATTTCGCTGCGCCCGGCAACGGCGAGCCCCAGGTCTCCGCCGCCGCAGCCGATGTCCAGGCACACGCCGCGCGTCCGCCCGGATTCAAGCAGGAACTTGTCGGCGTAGTAGGGGTAAAGCGGCGCAAAGACCTCCCGCGCGATGGCAAGAAAGCCCTCCACATCCATGGGGCCGTCCGCACGCTCCTCTTTCACGTCTCGCCCTCCTTTCCCTCCGGCCGCACCCGCGCCCAAGAAAATTTCCCCCTATCGGGGTGGTCCAGGAGGGGCCCTCGGCCCCTCCTGGCCGCCGGAGGCATTTCTTCCCGTCTTTTCCCTCTCCCTACCTCACCATTTTATCGTCGCGGAAAATCACGGACATGAGCCCCTGGTTGTAGAGGTTGCGAGCGAAGCATTCGCAGGTCACGTCGCAGCCCGTGCACACGTGCATGAACATGCTGCGGTTGCCCACGGCGATGCTGCGGCCGGGGTAGGCCTCGCCGATGGTCCCGCCGGGAAGCTCCTTGAAATAGCCGGAGAACGGGTAGGGCTTGTGTTCGCCGTCGTCGAGGTAATAGCGGTAGCCGCCGTTGTGCTCGAAGATGGGGTGGCGGCCGGTGGAGAGCGCCAGGTACTGGGCGTCGCCGGGTTCGTAGCGGAACCAGTCCTTGCCGTTGGCGCAGGTGGTGTAGGGCGGCTGGAATTCCGCGCAGCCCACGCCTTCGATCAGCGCCAGGGCCACGCGGTTGCCGGCTTCGAGCAGTTCGAGCAGGCGCGGCCGGATGTCGAGGATCGACGTTGCCGGGCCGAGGTTTTGCGAGACCGGGATCACGGCGCTCGGTTCCGGCACCATGACCAGCCGGCGCAGCGAACTGCCCTTGAAATAGCCGCCGCGGCAGGCCACGGCCATGTAGTCCGGGAGCCGGCCGCCGTCCTCGGGGCCGCCGCCGAAGAGGTCGAGGATCTCGTTTTTGGGGACGATGCGTTCGAGGTGCGGGTGTCTGGCGAGCGTCTCCCGGTCGCGGTCCGACAGGTCGTAGAGCCCGGCGTAATGCGCGCACCAGTTGCTGGCCACGGCCAGGCCGTCGAGGTCTTCCAGGTCGATGGGCGTCGTGGCCGGGACGAGGTCGCCCGAGCCCACGAGCACGGTGGTCATGCCCGATTCCCGGGCGAAACGCGCCGCTTCGGCAAAGGCGTTTTCCACGTATTCGCGGCGTTTTTCCGCCTCAAGCGCGCCGTAGCGGCTGGAATAGTACTGCTGGGCGTAGGCCAGGAAGGCGAAGCCGGGATCGTAGCGGGCGACGAAATCCAGGGCCGTGTCCGTGACCCAGGCGTTGCTGCCGCCGTCGCGGTCGCCGGGAAAGGGGTGACGGGCGAGGATATCGCCGACCATGCCGCTAAGGGGCGAAACGGCTTCGCTGGGGCGGCCGGAGCGCAGGTCCACGGCCTGCTGCCATTGCCGCGCGTCGAGCAGGGCGAGCGTCATGCCGAGGCCTCCTTGGCGTTCCAGGCCACATGCCCGCCGTAGAGGGCAATGGGGCCGTTGCAGGACGGGCAGCGACCGCCTTCGGCGAAAAAGGTGTCGAGCTTGTCCCCGCCGCAGCCCAGGCTGTGGCGCGAGATGGCCACGGCCCCGCAGGACGGGCAGTGCGTGTTGACCCAGCGCGAGCCGATGAAGTTGTGGAAGTAGACGTAGTCCAGGCGGCTTTTGACGGCTTCGACCTTGGCGCTTAAGGACTCGATGCTCGGGTAGTGCTCCTGCTGCATCCGGTATTCCGGCAGCAGGCGGAAGACGTGCCAGGGGATGTCGCGGCGCACGCCTGCCAGAAAATCGGCCATGGCCTCCATCTCCTGGTCGTTGACGCCTTCGATGACGGGCGTGGTCACCTCTACGTGGCAGACGCGGGCGAGCGCCGCGATGTTGCGCAGGATCGGTTCGGCGCTTGGCACGCTCAGGTAATCGACGCAGAATTCCGGCGAGAGTCCCTTGAGGCTCACGTTGACGAAGGAAAAGATGCGTCCGAGCAGGGCCGTGGATTGCGGTGTGCCGTAGCCGTTGGTCAGGCAGCCCATGGCGATGCCGGCGGCCTTGGCGGCGTCGGAAACGCGGGTGAGCGTCGGCAGGGAGACGGTGGGCTCGTTGACGGAAAAAACGATGGCGTGGCAACCGTGCTTGCGCGCCTTGGCCACCATCGCCTCGGGGCCGATGTCGAGCATGATGTCGGCAAGCCCCGCCGGATCGACCTTGACCACCTCGGCATTGGCGCAATAGCGGCAGTTGAAGTTGCATCCGGACGTGCCGACCACGAGGCAGCGCGCCCCGGGCCAGGCGTGGTAAAAGGGAATCGTTTCCACGCGCGAGACGCCGTAGGCGCACCAGCGGTCCGGAAAGCGCTCCACGATCTTGCCGCCTTCCTGCCGGTACATCTTGCAATAGCCGAAGCTGTCCGGCCCGAGCCGGCAGCGCCGTTCGCAGTAATCGCATTCCATGAGGCCGCTCCTTGCCTGGCCGTGGCCGCTGCTTCGGGCGCGGTTTCGGGCAGGCGCTTGGTCGTATCTGAACGCCGGGTGCGAAAAATGGCAAGCCGGGCCCGTATTGCGCCACTTAAAAAATACGCCAGTATTTTTTATGAAAAAATTAGCATTCAAGTATGCTGTCATCGAAAAGGCTCCCACCCGCCTAGCGGACGCGGCACTAGCCCGTCAGGCCCGGAAAACCCCTGCCGGCGCACCAGACCGCAGCCGCGGCCGCGACGAGCACGGCGTCGCCGGCGCGAAACGTCAGGCGCGCGCCGCCGGAAAGCGCCCGGCCGGAGATGCCCCGCAGTTCCAGGGACAGGGCGAGGTCCGTGGCGCGGCGCATCTGCGCCAGGAACACCGGCACGAACAGGGGCAGGAAATTCTTCGGGTTCCAGAGCTTTTTCGGCTCGAAGCCCCGGCAGCGCTGCACTTCGAGGATGTGCATGGCCAGGGTGAAGACGTTGGGGAGCATGGTCGCCAGGGTGGAGGCGAAAAGCACGAGCTTGCCCGGCAGGCGCAGGGCGCGCAGGGCGAGCAGCAGATCGGAGAAGGTCGTCCATTTGACGACCAGGATGTCGGCCAGGACCACCACGAACAGGCGCAGGGAAAAGACCGCGAGCCACGAGAGCCCGAGAAGCACGCCCGTTTGCCAGTCCGGGGCGTTTTCCATGCCGCCCAGGATGAAAAGCAGCAGCAGGGTGGGCAGGGTCGCGGCGAAAACGACCGGCACGAGCAGCACCGTGCGGTCGAAATCGCGCGAGAGCGCCAGCAGCCCGGCCAGGGCGACGATGAGCGCCGCAAGCACGCGCCAGTCCTGGCAGTAGAAGACGTAGGCCGAAAGCGAGGCGGCGAAGAAGCACTTGGCCAGGGGATTGGACCGCTTGAGCGTCAGGAGCATGGCGCGGCCTCCGGTTGCGGCGCGTCAGGAACATTGGGGACGTCGGCGACGATGCGCCCGCCTTCGAGGGTGACGCGGCGCGTGGCGGCCATGGTTGCGAAGGCCTCCTCGTGCGTGGCGAAGAGTACGGCCCTGCCCGCACTCGCCAGCGCGCGCACGCGCGCGGCCATGGCCGCCATGTTGGCGTCGTCGAGGCCCGTGGTCGGTTCGTCCAGGCAGAGGATGGCCGGTTCGGCGACGAGGATCGCGGCCAGGCACAGGCGGCGTTTTTCCCCGAAGCTCAGGGTGAGCGGCGCGCGCGCCTCCATGCCGCCAAGGCCCAGGGCGGCAAGCAGCGGCGCGCAGCGTGCGGTCCGCTCCTCGCCGGACATCCCGAGGTTGGCCAGCCAGTAGCCGCATTCGGCGTCCACGGTATGGGCGAAAATCTGTTCTTCGGGATTCTGGAACATGAGCCCCACGTCGCGCGCGGCACTGAGCCCCGGCCCGAGGCGGACCCGGCCGGTGCGCGGCTTGGCCAGGCCCTTTATCAGGCGCAGCAGCGTGGACTTGCCCGCGCCGTTGCCCCCGAGCAGGGCCACGGATTCGCCGGGGCGCACGACGAGGTCCAGGTCCTGAAGCACCGGCGTGTCCTTGGCGTAGCCGAACGCGACGCCTTCGCAGGCGACGGCCGGTTCGCGGGGGGCGCCGGGCGTGGGCGGCGGCAGCCCGGCGGCAAGCGCCCCGGGCGCGCGGCGGGCAATGCGCCCGGGTGGGCCGTCGGCCACGATGCGGCCGTCCGCGACGGCGAGCACACGCTCGGCGAAGCCGCCGAGGCGCGCGAGGTCGTGCTCGATGACGACGACGATCCAGCCGTGGCAGCGGCACAGCGTGCCGAGATGCGCGAAGAGCCGGTCCGCCGTGGCCGCGTCCAGGTAGCTCGTGGGCTCGTCGAGGAGCAGCACCCGGGGTTCCATGGCCAGCATGGACAGCACGGCGGTGAGCTGCTTCTGGCCGAGCGACAGCGTCGCCACGGCCGCGTCCCGCTTGCCGGCGAAGGCGTAGCGGTCAAGGAGCGCGTCGGCCACGGCGGCGCAGCGGCCTTCGGGTTCGCCGCGCACGCGAAGGGCGAGCGCCAGTTCCTCGTAGACCGTGCGGCAGAAGAGCTGCGCCTCGGGATTCTGGCCGACGAGCCCGGCGAAACCGTCCGGCGCGCCGTCCGTGCCGTCCTTGCCGTCGTAGCGCAGGCTGCCCGTGGTTTCGCCGGCCAGGGCCAGGCGGTGCGCGCCACACAGGTGGTAGCCCAGGGTGGACTTGCCCGAACCCGACGGCCCGACGATGCCGATGCGTTCGCCGGGCGCGACGGAAAGGCGCACGTCGGCCAGGATGGGCCGGTCCGCGCCGGCCGGGGTGAAGGAGACGCCGGAGAGCGCGATCATGCCGTGCGCAGCATGGCCACGGCCTGCAGGCCGTTGATGCGTTTCCAGACAGTGAGCGCCAGCCAGACGCCGAGGCCGTTTATGGCCAGGGACGTGACGAGGGAGATGCCGAACAGGTACTGCGTGGCCGTGGCCCAGGGCATGCCCATGGCCGTGCGCACGACCATGGCGGCCGACGGGCCGACCAGACCGCCGACGAGGATGGCGACATAGGCGCGGCCAAACGGCAGGGGCCGGCGCAGCAGCGTGAACAAGGCGTCGAAGACGACGCCCTGGGTCAGCGCGGGCACGAGCTTGAGAAAACCGGGCTCGCCCCCGGCCGCCGGCATGAACACGGCGGCCAGGAGCCCCCAGGCCAGTTCGTAGGCAATGAGCGTGCCGAAGCGGTCGAGCATCAGGCGGGTGAGCACCATGAGCATGATCGACACGATCATTTCCAGGCGCGCCACGGAATGGATGGCCGTCAGCTGGAGCGCGGTCTTGAAGACCATGCCCCAGCCGAAATCCAGGGCCACCATGGACGCGAAGAACACGACCTGGGCGGTGCTGAGCCCGCGTTTTTTCAGAACTTGCATGACAGTTCCAGGAACAGCATCCGTCCGACGTTTACGGTGTTGGGGTTGCGGGCGTCCATGTACTGGTGGTCGAGCAGGTTTTCGCCGGAAAGCGACACGGTGAACTTCTCGCCGTAGCTGCCGAGGAAGTCCAGGTTGCGCCAGACCTTGGCGTTGAGCAGGGCGTGGGGCGGGATGATGTTGGCGTCGGTGTTGAGATCGTCCCAGTACATGAGGCCCACGTACTGCACCGCGACCTTGCTGTTGACGTATTTGTTGAGCCAGGTGAAGCCGACATTGAACGAGTTTTGCGGCACCATGGGCAGGAGCTTGCCGACGAGGTCTGGCCGGCCCGGGAAGTCCGTGACGCGCGAGTCGTTGAAGGTGTAGTTGCCAAAGAGCGTGAATTTCTTGAGCACGTCGATGTTCTGGAACTTGAACGGGTCCCATTCGCCGTTGAGTTCCGCGCCCCAGATCTGCACCTGACCGATGTTCTGCTTTTGGTAGATGCCGGAAGCGACCGTGATGTACGATTGGAGGTCGCGGGCCACGGAGAAATAACCGGAGCCGGACAGGCGTACGTTTTCCACGGGCTGCCAGTCCGAGCCGACTTCCATGGAGTCGATCTGTTCCGGCCCGAGCGAGGGGTTGGAGATTTTGGTGCCGCCCTTCATCTTGCCGCTGCGGTACATGTCGTCGAGCAGCGGCGCGCGGAAGGCGTGGCCGTAGGAGGCGTAGGCGCTCAGGTTGTCCAGGAAGAAGTATTTGACCGCGCCGCGCGGACTCCAGGCGTCCCAGGTATGGTCAGGATAGTACTCGGTGTACTTGCTGAGGTTGGCGATGTTGGTGTCGTAGTGGCCGTCGAAGGTGGTGGCGTTGTCGTAGCGCAGGCCGCCGAGGAAGATGAGGCGGTCGTCGAGGAACTTGAGCTGGTCCTGGGCGAAGACGCCGTAGCTGCGGATCTTGCCGTAGTCCGTGGCGAAGACGGGATCGACCCTGTAGTAGTCCGTGCCGTCCATGATGCCGACGCCGTAGTCGAAGCCCACCGTGACGGTGTTGAACCCGATCTCCTTGGACACGTTGGTGAGCAGACCGTACTGCTTGCGGTCCACCTTGGTGTCGATGCGGCTGTAGGTGCCGATGTCCGTGGTGTCCTTCCAGGACTCGCTGGTGCGGTCGTAGTGGATGTCGGTGAAATAGGCGTTGATGATGGTGGACCAGCCCGCCCAGGAGCCTGTGAACTTGCCCTGCCAGGCGTCGGTGTCGTAGCCGCGGTGCACGCCGTCGTAGGCGAAGTATTCCGTGCCTTCGCCGGCTTTCTGGTTGTCCTTGGTGTACTGGAATTCGAGGTTGTTGCCCTCGCTGATGTCCCAGCCGGCCTTGGCGTTGACGGTTTTTTCCCGGATGTAGGAATCGACCGACCAGGGCGTCTGCTCGTCGCTCGGCGTGGCCATGTAGCCGGGGGAATTGTGGTAGAGCGCCGAGACGCGGGCGTAGAGGGCGTTGTTTAAGGACTCGGACGTGCGCCCGGCGGCCACGGCGCGCACCTTCCAGTCGTCGTAGGTGCCGTAGCTGGTCGAGGCCGAGCCGGACAGGCGCTTGGTGGGCTTTTCGGTGATGATGTTGATGACGCCGCCCATGGCGTTGTTGCCGTAGATGGAGGCGGCGGGGCCCTTGAGGATCTCGATGCGCTTGACGTCCTCGAGGTTGATGCGGTTCCAGTTCACGTCGCCCATGTCCGAGGTGTTCTGCGGCACGCCGTCGATGAGGACCAGGGTGCGGCCCTGTTCGTTGCCGAGCCCGCGCAGGGACACCACGGACTTGAAGCTGAAGATGCCGCTCGGGCGCTCCACGTGTGCGCCGGAGATGTAGGAAAGGGCCTCGTCCACCGTCTGCACGGGCATGTCCTTGAGTTCCTGCCGCGTGATGACCGCGACGCGGCCGGGCACTTCCTTGAGCGGCTGCTCGGTGCGCGTGGCCGTGACCACCACGTCGTCGAGCCTTGCGTCCGCGTTGTCCCCTTCCCCCCCCTGGGCAAAAGCGGCAAACGGCGCAAGGCACACGGCCAGGACCGACGATAGGACGAGAAAACGTTTCATACTCCCTCCCCTTGATCGCTCTACGGTTGGTACGTCCGGGCACGACTTCGCCGTCGCCAAGGCGCGGCGGTCACGAAAACGCACCCCTGCGGCCTGTCCCCCCCCGGGAAGCCGTGACAGGGACGCCTGCCCCGCGACCGCGTTCGCGCCCGGCGATCCGGGCCGCGACATCCTGCCGGCATCCGGCGGGAAGCCTCTCCTGCGGCCCGTTTCCGCGCGCCGTCCTCCTTTTTCGTGCCCCGAAGCCTGCGGCCAAACGGGTCGCGAAATGGAGTGCGCGACGAATGCTGTACTGCAATGACTGTCACGCATAGTAAAAATTACATGACAGCCAAAATACCCATGATGCAGTGTCGCGCATGCTGATGTAAAACGTGGCGCTCAATGGAATAGCGCGTCGTTTGACGTGGTTGCATGTCTTGACAACGGCTGTCTCATAGGGAAAGCTTGAACAAATGGCAAGGCGTCACGATTTTTATAAAACCGTGATACCTCGATTACCTTTGTCATTCCAGTTGTGATTTTCGATTGCACCGCAAGCAAGATCGCTATGGAAAACTATAGTCAGCTGATCCTCTCTGCGGGGGAGCCGGATCCGGGATGCTTCGACGTCGGGAGCGAACTCTGCGCTTCCCAGGAGCTGGAAGCGATCGGGGAATGTTGCTTCGAGGCGCGCGGTCCGGCAGCCGAGGCCGCCTCCGCGACGCACGCCCTGTGTCAAAAGACCGGCGTCTGGTTCGGCGTTTCCCTGGCGCTGCACGCCGTGCTGCTCTTTTCCCTGGCGTTTGCCGGGGTTTTCTCCTGGGACTCCCCCCAGCCCCCCCTCGAAACCGTGGTGGAGCTGACCCTCGGCAGCCTAAGCGGTCCGGGCGGCAGCGGCGGGGACGGGCAAATGCCGGGCGGCGGCGCGGGAGGAGCGGCCGCGCAGGCGACGCCTGCGCAGGAGGCGGCGCAAGAGAAACAGCCGGCGGAGACGCCTGAACCGTTTCAGGAATCGCTGGTGCGGGATGTGCCGCCGGAGCCGGTCCTTGCGCCGCAGCCCGTGCCCGAGCCGGCCAAGCCGCCCGAGCCGAAAGTCGAGCCGAAGCCGGAGGTCTCGCCCAAACCCAAGCCGAAGCCGCAGCCGAAGCCGCGCCCGAAGCCGCAACCGCAAGCGCCCGTGCGCGAGGCCCGGCCGGCTGTCGCGTCGGAGCCCGTGGCAACCGCGGCCGCGCCGGCGGGACAGGGGACGGGAACGGGCGAGGGAACGGGCGCGGGCGCTCAGGAAGGCCTCGGGCAGGGCAAGGGCCCGGGCCAGGGGGCCGGGCCTGGAGGTTACGGCGGGGAAGGCCCCGGCGGCGGGGGCGGCGGCGAATACGTGGGCCAGTTCGGCCGGGGAGACGGCCCCGTCTTCCGGCACCGCGCCCTGCCACAATACCCGAGCGAGGCCAAGCGGGACAACCACGAAGGCAAGGTGGTCCTGCGCCTGTCCATCGACGCCGAGGGCCTGCTGCGCGATGCGGAGGTCGTTTCGCACACCGGCCTGGAATTCGCCGAGGAGGCGTTGCGGGCCATCCGCAAGTCGTCGTTTTTCCCGGCCAAGCACAACGGCCGTACCGTCCCGAGCAAGGCCCTGCTGGCCGTGCGCTTCAGGCTCGAATAGGCCGCGCGCCAGCGGCCACCGTGGTCCCGCTCTTCGCGATGTCCTGCGCCGTCCCTGCGACGGGCAGGCGGCCCGTCGCCGGAAAGCGGCCGGGCGCGGCCTTGTCGTTTGTCCCGACCGTCAGGGTGGCGCGGATGAAAATTTGTTATGGTGACAACAGTTCGCCAGGGCAGTACAGGGCGGACCGTGGACGGACACGCTGTTGGAGCTTCATGCGCCTGGGGCCAGCCGGTCCGCAGGCTCTGCAACATGGATGCGCGCGCGGCAGGCTGCCGGAAGCGCTGCGTGGAAATCGCCGCAAGGTCGTATCGGCGAGGTCGAAAAGATGAAGAAGAATGTGGCTGTTTGTCTGCTGTCTTTCCTTTTTTTCATGAATCTTTGCTCCGGTTGCCTCCAGCATATCGACCGGCCGCTCTCCCGGATCGAGTCGTGCCTCAGCGAAAAGCTTGGTGCCAGGGAGGTTGCCGAACAGGCGCTGGAAGTGGAGCGGAGGCTGCGGTCGCGGACGTACGTCGCCTTCAAGGCCTAAGGGCCGGGACGCTCAAAGGGACAGGTCGCCGAAGCCGACCATGGCGCGAACGTCCCGGGGCGTTTTTCCGGCTTCGCGCAGGGAGCGCAGGGTCAGGGCCTTGTCGCGTTTGGCGAAGCGGCGGCCCGTGGCGTCGCGCAAGAGCGCATGGTGGCGATAGCGCGGCGTCGGCAAACCGAGGAGCGCTTGCAGGAGGCGGTGGATGTCCGTGGCCGCGAAGAGATCCTCGCCGCGCGTGACGCACGTGACGCCCTGGAGCGCGTCGTCGACCGTGACGCTTAGGTGGTAGCTCGTGGGCACGTCCTTGCGCGCCAGCACGACGTCGCCGAAGCGCGCGGGATCGGCCCGGATCTCACCCTTCGCTGCGTCATGCCAGAACAAAGCGCCCGCCCGGGCGCAGGCCCGCGTCATGTCCAGCCGCCAGACATGGGGGCGCGTTTGCGCCAGGGTCTCGCGCGCTTGCGCGGACAGGTCGCGGCAGGTGCCGGGATAGACCGGCCCCGCCTCGTCGTTCTCCTGGGGCGCGGCAAGCGCCCCGATTTCCCGGCGCGTGCAGAAGCAGGGATAGAGCAGCCCCATCGCCTGCAACCGTTCGAGTGCGGCGGCGTAGTCCGCACCGTGGGCGGACTGGAAGCGCACGGGTTCCTCCCAGGACAGGCCGAGCCAGCGCAGGTCGTCAAAAAGCGCCTGGGCGAAGGCTGGCTTGCAGCGCACGGGGTCGATGTCTTCGATGCGCAACAGGAACCGTCCCTCCGCCTCCCGCGCCGCGCAGTAAGCCGTGAGCGCCGAAAAGGCATGCCCCAGATGGAGCAGCCCTGTCGGACTGGGTGCAAAGCGGGTGACGGTCGTGGCTTCCATGGAAATGTCGCGCGAGGGCCTGCACGCGTGGCGGCGGGCATGTCGCGGGATGCCGCCCCGGCAAGGGCAAGGGGAAAAACCGGCGGAAACGGACCAAAGCCCGTAAACTGGCGGGGGAGAGGACTTCACATTGAAGCTACAACATGCTGATTGTAAACACTAAAACGTGTTCGGAATTTCGCAGTTATCCGGAAAGTTATCCGGTTCCTTGTCCCCCTGCACTCCCGTTGACTATCATTGCGGCCAACGGTCCGTCCAGCCGAGGCCTTAAAGTCTCCAAGGCAAGGGAAGGCCTCCTTCCTCCTGCCGTGCATTCCCTGTCCTCTCCCCGTCCATGAGGTTGTTTCCGCCCGCAGGGGCGACGGAAGCTCAGTCACGCGGAGGGTTCCAGCCCGACCACCAGGCGCACAAACGGGCATTACGTGCTTCGACTCGTGGCCTGATTACCGTTGCCATGCCACCGCAAGGTTGGCATAACCGACCACATACTTTTCGCATACCCCATACTCAAAATGGAGATGAGAATGAGTCCAGACGAGATTGAACGCGTACATCACAAAACATTTGAGGATATTAGACATGGGGACGAAGATGGGAATGAGCATTGGCTTGCTAGGAAGCTTGGTCCGCTTTTAGATTATAGCTCATGGGATAAGTTCCTGAATGTAATACAAAAAGCGATCATCGCCTGTGAAAAGTCTGGACAAGATGCAGATGACCATTTTTCCCAAACGGTAAAAATGGTCGACTTGGGCTCTGGGGCAAAACGGGAAATCCAAGATTTTAAATTATCAAGGTATGCTTGCTACTTGATCGTACAGAATGGAGACCCTGGCAAGCAAGTGATTGCTTTAGGACAAACCTATTTCGCCATTCAGACGCGCCGGCAAGAATTACATGATGTTTCTACTTTTGGAGAACTGACGGAGGATGAAAGAAGGCTGGCGTTACGCTCTGAAATGGCGCGACACAATAAAGCACTATGTGCCGCTGCAAAAGAATCTGGCGTTGTAACTGGTCTTGAATATGCTATATTTCAAGACCATGGCTACCGTGGATTATATGGTGGTCTAAATAACAAAGCTATCCACGCAAAAAAAGAGTTAAAGAAAAGTCAAAAAATTCTTGATCATATGGGAAGTACTGAGCTTGCTGCAAATCTCTTTCGAGCAACGCAAACGGAAGAAAAGCTCCGCCGTGAGAATATTCGTGGAAAACAGGCTGCAAACGCTACACACTACGAAGTAGGTGCAAAGGTTCGCCAAACAATAGAAGAGCTTGGCGGGACGATGCCCGAAAATCTTCCGACACCGAAGAAAAGTATTAAGAAATTGGAATCTGAGAGAAAAAAGGGACTCCCTTCTTCAGAAGAATAATCTTCACAATGGGGCATCACCTTGCGGGAGAACTGCCCCCCGGCCCCTCGCGGGCTTTAAAAGCACTTTTTTTGTGGAAAAATGGAAACATACTAACGTGCTGATATGAAATAATTTTTAGCTATTTTCCCGTTTCCACGTGGAAAAATTGGCGTCGCCCTGTTTTGTAACGAGCTGTTTTTATAGCAGTATATTTTCTGGCATTGTTTGCGGCGGAAAAACGCGGAACATTCCGTGGAAAAAAATGAAAAAGCGGCCCACCTCCGAAGAAGCAGGCCGCCCATGATCCGGTTGCCGAGGCCCTATTCCTGGGGCGCTTCGGTCTTCACCTTCTCCACGATCTTCTTGAGCGCATCGGCCACGTCCTCGGCAAGGTCGGGATGCTGGTAGATGACGCGCATACCGTCGCTCCACACCCGGGATGCTTCGTCTTGCCGCTCCCGCACTGCGCTTTCCTCTGCTGTGGGCTCGGGGCTCCGGGCTGCGGCTTCAGTGTCCAGGTACTCGAAGAGGTCGCGCGACCGCTTTTCCAGACCACGCAGAAAGAGGACCAACGCGCCGACGCTCCAGGTGCGGCCGTCATGGTCCATGTCGTCTACGGCTTGGGCTAGAAAACCAAGGGCCGCCGTGATTTCAAAGGCTTCGTTCTCGGCGTGGTTCACGAGCTCCTTGTAGCCGTCGAAGGCTTCGGCCAGCGTCGTGCTATCCATGGACCACCTCCCGCACTGCCGGCACGATCCGCCCATCCTCGACCGTGCCCCACAGGCAAAACGGGTCCGCGCCCACCTCGTCAGCCCATGGGACGCCCTTCTCCACGTGACAGACCGGCACATATTGAAACGAGTCCGTGGGCATCGGTTCGATGGGTTTGCGGCGCTTCTCCTTCTCCAGGATGGCCCGGCAGGTGACGGCGGTTTCCTCGATCTCGGCCAAGTGCTCATCGGCCCCCGGCAGCAGCGGCATTTCCTTGCCGGGGTAGAGCACGTCCCAGGCGTGGCGGTCGGCTCGAGCCTCGGCCAGTCGATAGACCCGCCGCTTAATGTCTGTGGGCGTGGCGTCCGTGTCCATGTTGAAGTAGGTCAGCGCGTCCACGTGGATCATGTGCGCGATCTCGTGCCATGTCAGGAAGCGATAGAAATCTTCGGCGGGGATGGCGCTCCAATTCAGCACCCGGGAGGGATTCTTGCCGAGGGTTTCCAAGTCGATCTTGTTGGCGAGGGTGATACAGCTTCGCTCTGTCTGCCAGGGCTCCCCCAAGCGGATCACAAGGCCCATTGCCCACGCGGACGCATATCCATAACAACCGTCCATCTCTTCGGCGCGTTTCACGATGATGGGGCGACCGGCGAAGGTCCGGGCCAGGGCGTCCAGTTCACGGAACAGCGGCGGGGTCAGGTAGGTGAAGCGGCTCATGACCGCACCTCCTCGGCCATGGCGCAAGTGCCCGGCGCGGGCGCGGCATGCTTAAGGTTCCCCGCCATCTGCACCAGATACATGTGCGAGAAGGCCACCGTGTCCAAGTTGCCGACCATCTTGGGCAAGAGGGCGTCGAGGAGTCGCGCGGCTTCGGTGGGGTTGGCACCACTGAGTGCTTCCCGGATCATCTTGAGGTCTTGGTAGAGTCGTTCCTGATATTCCGCCTCGGTGCAGAAAGCCTTGACCGCAACCTGGGCCAGTTCGTGCGCCGTAGTCTCCTCGCCTTCCATTTCCCGAAGCTCGGCCAGGACAGCAGCGGGCTCGAAATAGCGGGTGGATGCAAAGTTGGGCTTACGCATGGCACACCTCCACGGAACCCGGCAGGATGGGGAGAATGGGCGCACAGGGCTCCACGGGCAGCGCGGTCGGGCCATCGCCAAAGAATGGGCGGGAATGGCCGCACAGGGCCTTGAGCAGCGCCCAGGCGTGGACGGCGACGAGGGCGTGGGGTTGGGATTGAACGCGGACGTGGGACAGGGTAGGCTTGTCGGTAGCCATGCTCAAAACCTCCATGAAAGGTTGCGGGTTGGTCAGGCTCCGGGGGGAAGCGGCAACTTCCTGCCGGGGCCGTTTGTTTTGGTTGCGTCCTGTTCTTTGGATAATTTATTAGCCAGGAAACGGTCAAGAGTTTTGGCTAAGATATTACCCAAAGGGAGGAGCCCCATGATCCAGAGCAAGGTCAAAAGCGTGATGAACGAGAAAGGAGAAACGATTCTCGGGCTGGTAGAGAAAACCAGGCTCGCTCAAAGGACAATAAATCGAGCACGCGGGGAAATGATTTCTCGCTGCACCCTCGACACCCTGGCCAGCATAGCCGGGGCGCTCGGCTGCCGGGTGAAGGATTTGTTCGAGGAGGGGTAAATTTTACGTGTCGCCAGAAAAAAATCAGGCAATAGATGATGGCCTTTTCTTTCAGGATAATACATTGAGCACAACGATATTTGCAAAATCTTCACGTAGAAAGAGTTTAACGCGTAGGGAGCAAAGAATCCAAACACAGACAAGTGTATTTTACCTTGCGTCAATAAAAGGCGACAGCATTTGAAAGGTACTCAAAACTTATGTATAGAGTTTCAAAAATCTTTAGGAGGTTCTTTATGACAAACTGTCCATTTTATAAAAAGGGACGCCGTAATTTAAGAAGCAACGAAATAGGTTCTCGATTCCAACATGTTGCCACAACTGGCATGGAATTTGCTTATTGTGCAAAATCGCAATCAGGCTACACGCCGACTATCGGTACAAACGATATCATATGCAAAGGGCTCATTGAGAACTGTCCCCTTAACTAATTATTAGGATTGGATTAACGAGGCCCCGACACGCCATCCGCGCCGGGGCCGTTCATCCTCAGAGGCATTTGTCGCCCCACTGCACCTATTGCTCCCCGTTCGCTATCCTGTTCGCGAGAAACGCAGAGGCCAACCAGTTGGGAATATTGGAAGTGAAATAGTTCCCCTTCCCCATCTGATTCAGGGCGATACCCACCTGTGATTTGCTCAAAGGGCTTTCAGTGGCCTTCATGGCCAATGCTCCGGCAGGGAAGCCAAGCAACGAACCGTGGCCGGCAGCACCCATGGCGTCGAGGCCTATGCCCGCTATCCCGCCGCCAAGGGCTCCAAGGCCGATAAGGTTCCAGTTCTCGGAACGGTTGAGAGCCCGTTCAAGTTGCGGCCGCAGGTCCATCAAGGGGCTCATCCTCTGATTGAGCGGCACAACATCCGGGACGGCGGTTTCAACCTGCTGCCGCAGTCCGCGCCCAAGGGCCTTCTTGGCGTCTGCCGTGTACCCGGAGGTCGCGTCGATCTTCCCCATCTTGTTGCCGACCTCATCCCACAGATTCCGCTTGATCTCATTGGCGGTATTGACCGGGATAAAAGTATCATACCCGGCTTGATGCAAGGGATTGTAGGTGTCCAGAAACTCGGACAGGACGTTCCTTGCCCCGTTCAGGTCGGAAGGGTTGGCGACGGCCTGGGCCAGCACATTGCGGACCGGGGTGGCTGAGTCGTTGACGCTTACCCCGACACCCCTTGCGGCCGCGTCGTTGACCAATTGCGTGACCGCATCGCCGCTCTGAGAGATTATCTTGTTGGCCCCGTCGAGGCCCTTGCGGGAAACCGGGATGCCTTCATCAAGCGCCGCCTGAATCATCTTGCTGCGGCTGTCCACTGTCATCGTCGCTGACGGCTTCAAGGCACTGGCATAGAGCTTCTCGGGCACATTCATAGCCGACGCTGCCTTACCGGCATAGAACATGGGGTCGCCAAAGCGGCCGGCGTCCACGAGGGCATTCCCCACGGCCGCGACTTTCGGCAGATTGGCAGTTTCGCCGAGAGCTCCCAGGGCGCCCCCGCCTAGACTGGCTACCCCGAGCGCGTCCATGCCGATTCCTACGGGGTCTGTGGCCAAAGCGTTCTTGAATCTCTCGACGCTGCCGTAGCGGTCGCCGTAGAACTGCGCCAGCGCGTTTGCAGACGCTACGCGTTGTTGGCGTTCAGCGTCGCGCAGCATGGGAGAGCCCTTGATGCCGAGAGCGCCGAGTCCCTGGATAGCGGCCCCCTCTATAGCGTCAAGTCCACCATTCAGCGTGTCGAGAGGATGGCGAAAAGCATTGTATATCCCATGCCCGGCGTTGATTGCGCTCGCCGGGATGTTTTTGATGGCGCTGGCTGCTACTTCACCCCAGGGGCGCGGCTGGTCAGGGATGAGGTCTTCCGCTCTCGGCAAGCTGGAAGGCTGCGGTGTTCCCCACGAGTCCGGGATAAGGTCTTCAGCCCTCGGCAACTGCCCCGCTTGTGGCATCTTCGGAGGATCGGGGAAAACATCCTCGGCCCTGGGCAATTGACCGCCTTGCGCTGCCCGTACTCCAAAGGGCATCTGCGGCGGATCGGGAAACACGTCTTCCGCGAGGGGCAAATGGGACGATGCCAAAGAGGTGGCCATGGTGATAGCTCCTTATTCTCTTCCTACGCCTGGGCGCAGGACATGGGGGATTCGGGGAAGAGCTCGGGCAAGGTGTCGGCCTGCCCGAGGGCAAGGCCAGCGATGCGCAGGGTAAGCGCCTGGTCCTCGCCGGTCAGGGTCGCGGCCTCGGCCTCCAGCTTCGCCACGTAGGCGGCCAAGGCCTCCTCATGGCGAAGGCTCGGATCGTAGCCGCCTTGCACCATCAGTTCGCGCAGCCGGGCGTGAAGCTCCTGATCACTCATCGCCTGGACGCGGGTCCGCAGGTGGTCCGGGTCGCCCAAACGCTCCACGAGGCGCTCCACGCGGTTTTGCAGGCTCTTACCCATGGCTGGCCTCCGATCCCTCGCGCCGGGCCTTGCCGCGCGAAATAGCGGCCTTCATGCGCTCGGCCAGATTGGGACAGCGGGCTATATCCCCTTGCTGGGTTCTCTTGAGGCGTCCCCGCCCATCTCCGAACCGCTGGAGAGCGACCACCATGTCACGCGGACCGATGGTCGCCCCGGTTTCAGCCACGTAGCGCGCCTGGGCCGCGTCCTCGGTTTCGTTCACCCGGCAGGGAATGACGTGCATCCTGCCTGCGCCGGTCGTCACCGCTTCCAGTTTCTCGACACGTTTGCTCAAGTTCATGTACATGCCCTCCCTAGGCCACTTCGGCCGGTTCCGCGTCCTGCCAGCCAAGAACCAGGATGCCCCGGCCGCAATCCTGGGGATGTTCAGCCAAGTGCCGGGCCTCAGCCTGCTCGGGCGTTTCGCCTTCGCCGCGCCAAACCAGGACAGTGGCTTGCTTCCGCGACTGCTCCAATCTGTCGATTCTGCTTCCGAGTTTCATTTCTCAAGCTCCTTTGTTGGTGGCCTCAAGGGCGGCCACCCGTTTTTCAATGTCCGCAAGCTCCACGGCCTTCCGGTGCGCTTCGACCAGCCCGGCCACGGCCTGCGCTTCGCTCGGGGTCAACTCGCCACGAGCCACGGCCTCCAGGACGGCGGCGGTCACGGCGGGGATGTCGGCGACACTCTCCATGGTGGGCAGGGAGACCTTGACGGGCGCGTCCTTACGGGGCGGCACGATCCTTTCCAGACATAGCCGCAGGGCCGTCATATCGCCGCCCAGGGCCAACTCCACGGCCTTCCGGGTCAACCCCTCGGCCTCGCCATCAAGAAGCGCCTGAGCGGCGATGGTGGCCTTGTGGCGCGATCCGGTTTTGCACCCGCTCGGATTTCCCGAAACGCCCTTGGGGAAGGGCCGGCCTCGCTGTTTTTTTTCTGCCTTATCAGCCATACCGCCCCCTACGCCGCCACGCCCTTTGCCGGGGCCTGGGCTTTGGTCATCATCTTCATGCGCTCCTCGATCTCGCGGGCGTACTTCGCCAGAAGCCAGAAGGTCGTGTATTCCGCGCCGGCCCGGTCGCCGCAGAAGAGGAAGGGCACGGCATAGCGCACCTGGAATGTGAGGACCGATTGAAGCACGGCGTGGGGTTTCATCTCCGACCGATAGAGGCCATCGGCCACGTCGCGCATGGACGCCTCGACCACCACGGCTTTGAGGTCATAGGCAGACAGGCGGCGAAGCTCCTTCTCGAACCGTTCCCGGTTTGCCCCCATGAGGCAGCCCACCAAATCGCCAAGCTCCTTGCGCTCGATGCCCACGCGATCCTCGAAACCGGGAAGCGAGTAATCAGCAGTCGGCAGGGCGGCGCGTTCCACCTCGGCCTCGTACTTGGCGAAGGGGAACGGGCGTTGCTCCCTGGTGTCAGCGATGATCCGCATAACGGCCTCCCCGGCGCTTGGGCTTGTAGCCGCTCTTCTTGGCGCTCAGTGCGCGCTCCATGCGCTCGAGCTCTCGGATGGCCTCGGTCTCAAGCTCGGCTTCGGACTGCGGCGGCATGTGCATGGGGCAGGCCTTGGCACCATTTATTTCAATCCTGGGCATGATATTCCCTCTCAGGTGGAAAACGCAGATTTCGTGCATCGTGGGTTTTGGTGGTTTCGTGGGTTTTCTACATCCACTCATAGTATTTTCGCAGACACTCACTCCCTGCGAAATTCCCCGCGTTAGATATAGAAAACCCATGAAACCCATAAAACCCACTACTCACCCCCGGGCAGCATCTTCCATTGAGCCGTCCCGGAGACAGAACCATACTGAGTCAGCTTCAAGCCGTTCACGATCCGTCCCGCCTGCCGGCGCAACCACCACCCCAGGCGACGGGTGTTGATGGCCCGGCCTTCGCCCGCGATGTCGTGCAGGACCTCAGCAAGCGGGCTATCGTCTTCCTCGCCGGCCTTGACGATCTCCTTGACCGTCCTTGGGGTTCGGCCGAAGCGATCCCACCAAGCGGCAACCAGGGCGCGCAGCATGGCGGCCTCGGGGTCGTCTTCCATGACGGCGGCGCGGCTCTCACAGGGATCGGCAGCCCCGGCCCAAACCATGGCGGCACGGACCATGGCCGACCACCGCTCAAAGCTCCCAAACGGCGCGAGGTCGAGGCCCGGCCGGCCGGCGGCGACATAGGCCCGCATGACGGTCAGGGCGGCGGCCACATACTCGGCCCGGCGCTCCATGGCCCTGGCCACGGGGTCGAAGGCAAAGCTCCGCTCCTCCGGGCGTTCAAGGCCGGGGTCAAGGCGGCATAGGACAGCCCGACGCGAGAGGTCGCCCGCCAAGCTCAGGTTGTTGCCGTTGGCGCTCCAAAGGGCCGTGTTGGGGATTTCCACCTGAGAGGATGCCCCCAGGGGCCGCACCTTCACGGCCTCGGAAGTCGTGGCTTGACACAGGAGGTCCGACCGAAGGTTGCCGTTGATGTTGTCCAGGCTCACAAGCGCGTCCCCGGACAGGAGGCAGCCAATAAGGCGCTTTTCAAGCTCGGCATGGTCGGAGGTGGCCGAAAGGACAGCCGACCGCCGGCCCGTGGAGATGGCGGCGGCTATGTCGAGAAGTGTGCTCTTGCCCGATCCGCGAACCGGGGCCGTGATGGCGAAGACAGGCACGGAGGCCAGGGCAGGCCGGGCAACTGCCGTCAGGATGAGCGCCAAGGCCACGGAGCAATCGAGCGGTTCCACGAAGGCGAAGCCAGCCAGCAGGGCCGCCAGAGCATCAAGCGACGCGCGGGCATCGGCCAGTCCAGGGGCGCCCGGGACCTCGACGGCCAACCCATGGGCCATGAAATAGCCGCTGGCGGCGTCATAGCCTGGGACCAGGAGCAACGAACCATCGGCGCGCATGGTGGGACAGGCGACAACACCCCGTAGCGGCGGCACAGGCCAAAGGCCGGCACGTGCCTGGATGGTTTCGGCCAACTCCTTGGGCGGGTTCGCAGGCTTCCAGGCATCATCCCTGACGTTGAATTTCTCGAAGCTGGCGAAGCGGCCGAGAACGTCCATAAGGAACGCCTTTTGCGCTTCCATGATGACCACGGCCCCGGCCGGGCGGGAAACGCCGTCAGCCATGGCGGATGCCGGCAGGGTCGCCACGCGTACAAGCTGGCCGCCGCGCTGAAAGGTTCGGTATTCGGTAGGCAGGTCGGGCCGGGCAAGCACCGCTTCACAGGCGTCCACGGCTTCGCTCATGGCCCCGTTGATGAGGCGGATGGGCTTTCCCTTGTCCTGAGTGCCCCCGGGCGTGTCCTGGCTATTTGGGGCCTCGGCGGACGGTTCCCAGGCTGGCGCGGCCTTGACCAGTTCCAGGAGGCTTTCCCGCGTCCCCCCGGCGGCCAGCCAGTCGGACACGTCGCCCTTGGGCGGCAGGCCGGGCAATTCAATGACCTTGACCACCTCGGCCAGCCCGTGAAGCTGTCGGGCCACGTCGCGAGCGTGCTTGCGGCCGGGGTCGTCGTTGTCGGGCAGGATGCACACGCGCTTGTCGGCAAAATGGCGGTTATACTCGGCCCGCCATTTCCCCGCACCTTGGGCGTTGCAGGTCGCAGCCAGGCCAAGAGCGGCCAGGGCGTCGGCGTCCTTCTCGCCCTCGACGATGAAGACGGCCTTTGCCTGGATGATCTCCAGCAGGCGGTAGGGCACGAGCTCGATACCCTTGACGCTGGGAATCCACCCGCCGGTCCCGTCTGGCCGGCGCTGCGTGAACGTCTTCGGCTCCCAGCGTGTGACCTGGAAGACCAGCTTGCCGTCCAGGCCCAGGTAGTCATAGGCGGCGGCGACGCGGCGACGGTTGTTCCTGGCCGACCTATCAGCCTCAAGGCCGAGGTCCCGGGCCAGCTCCCGGGCGGCCTCCCCTTGCTTGATGCCCCGGATAGCGGCCCATAGGGAAATAGGGTCGCCTCCCTTGGCATCGGTCGCAAAATCACCCCAGGCTCCCGTGTCCAAGTTCACGGAGCAGGATCGGCCCTGGCCACCTTCGAGAGAAGCACAGACGTATTCCCCGGCCTCGGCGCGCCCACCGGGCAACCAGCGGGGCAGAAGGTTCCCCAGGCGCGGGAGGACGGCGGCGTTGATGGATTTGAAGTCGATCACGCCCGTTCTCCCTGCCGCTCTCGCAACATCTCGGCCGCCTGATCCAAGGCGTCGATCCACAGCGACAAACGACGGCTCCACGGCCACCCAAGGGAAGCCAAGCCGGCGAGCAGGAGATTGCGACCGAACAGCAAGCCAGTGATCCAAACGCGGTTCGTATTCATGCCGCCACCCCCTTGAGCAGGTAGCGGGCTACCCGGTGCGGGTTCCCTTCGCTGGTGATATCCGTGTCCCAGGCCGTCACGATGTTGTGTCCAAGCTGGCGAAGCTCCATAATCCTGGCAGCCGGGTGCAACACGTCGAGAAGTCGGCGCGCCTCCAAGGTTGTGAGCGGGCCTTTGCGAAGTGCGGCGAGAAGCCGGGCACGTTGGGAGCTTGCTGAGTTGACGGCGGCGTCGGGGGATGGCAGAGAGGACTTGCAGCTGGATTTGATTTTCGCGCCGTCGCCCTGGCCGGGGTGGCGGCGCTCTTTTTTTGCGTTCACTGCATTGCCCCCTCGTCGGCCAGCGCGCACCGCAACAGGTTGAGGGCATCGCCGTAAGCGGCCTCCAGTACCGAGAGAATCATTTCCTCGATTTTGATGGCTTCCGGGTTCCCAGTTTGCCGGGCCTGTTCCAGGCGTTGCATGGCCTCCTGGCGGCCGACCAGAAGGGGGTTGAGGTGGTAGAGGAGCAACGCGTCGGTAATAGCTTTGGCAGAAGGAGAGGGGGTGCTATGCTGCATAGTTGGCCCCTTCACCGCTCGCCACGCGATTGACTAGGTCGTCAACAACGGACTCAGGCCATGCCACAGCACGGCCACCAGGGAGACGGATAGGGGCCGGGAGCTTACCGGCCTTGATCAGGTCGTAAACGCGGCTTTTTTTGTAGCCGATCCGGGTAAGAAACTCGGGGAGCCGAACGAGTCGTTCAGGTTTTGAAGAAGGGGAAGCGAGGTGCATCTGGACATTCTCCCGTTGTGGTTGGGAGTGGCCGCCCTCCACGGGGCGAATGTCCATTTTTGACCAGAGCGGCCCAAAAAAATCACAAGGAGAGAATTAACTATTTTCGGGCACAAAAAAGTTCATGCCGGTATTACCTCCATGATCATTGACCCAAGTCCTGCAGACCTCGCCTTATCATGTTCAACTTGCAGGAAAAAGTTCATGATAAAACGGAAGAATGGCCCTGTATATTCACCTGAAATCCTATCGACGTGACAGCCTCGCCCATGCCCTCCCGCCGCAAGGTAGATAGGATGGAGCAAAAGAATTGCACAGCGAGAGGCATTGTCTTTGTCCCGGCCAGGAGAACCCTTTTTCGCCACCTCCTCCAAAGCTGTTTTACGCCACTGCTGGAGATATGTGTGAATGTAACGCTCATCTGGGCTATCCTTCCATGGGCGAGAATTAAACCACAAATCACGGTCAATAGGCTTAACCAATTCGAGGGATTGAGCATCAACAACATGCGGTGAGCACTCAAGGATGGGGAGAAGAACATCTATTGCAGCTGCTATGTCTTTCAAGCGTCTCTTAACATCTGACGTGGAAGGAGCTTCCTGGAAGGATTTTCTATCCTCATATTCGCAGACAACCTCTTTGATGTCGCGTTTTAGATTGTTGTTAAACGATAGATTGCATTCGCGTTCTAGTGTGTAGAAGTCAAGATTGACACTTTCTATCCGCTCCAAAGTCAGGCTATAGACTTTGCCTAGCCGCATATATGGATTCATCTCTGCCATCCCTTTGCTAAATTCCTTGATCGGAATCGAGGCATCCCTCCAGGATAAGGATATTTAGGCGTTACAACATGGCGACTAAATATCAACTACTCGCCTGCCGTGGCGTGAAGCGGCGTCACCTTCGCTCCAGCCTTGATTTTCTCTAGGTAGTCGGCCCACGCCTGCATCATCCGGCGGCGCTCGGGCAGGTGTTCCGCGAAATTGTAGGCTGCACGGACGGCATTCCGTTCACCGTGGGCAAGCTGGCGCTCGATAGCGTCCCGGTTCCACCCCTGTTCGTTGAGCAGGGTAGAGGCCATAGAGCGGAAGCCGTGGCCGGTCATTTCGTCTTTGGTGTACCCCATGCGGCGCAGGGCGGCTAAAACGGTGTTCTCGGACATAGGGCGCGCCGAGGTCCGGATTGATGGGAACACGTAGCGCCCGGCTCCGGTCAGGGGATGCAGTTCCCGCAGGATGGCGACGGCTTGCCGGGAAAGGGGAACAACGTGTTGCTCCCGCATCTTCATCTTCTCGGCAGGTATGCGCCATTCGGCCTTGTCGAGGTCGATTTCCGACCATTCGGCATGGCGCAGTTCGCCGGGGCGGACAAAAACAAGCGGGGCAAGACGCAAGGCGCAGCAGGCCACCATGGAGCCCTGATAACCATCTATGGCCCGCAGGAGTTGCGCTACGGCCTTGGGGTCCGTGATGCTGGCGTGATGCTTCTCCCTGGCAGGCGGCAATGATCCGCGCAGGGCGGCGGCAATATCCCGGTCAGCCTGCCCCGTGGCAATGGCGTAGCGGAAGACTTGTCCGCACATTTGCAGAATGCGGCGGGCGCTCTCGACGGCTCCCCGTCCTTCGATGAGCCGGACGGCGGCCAACAGTTCAGGGGCGGTAATGTCGCGGATGGGGCGGGGGCCAAGAGAAGGGAAGACGTTCTTTTCAAGCCGCTGGATCACATCCAGGGAGTGGGAGGGCGACCACTTGGGCTTGAAGCGTTCGTACCACTCCCGGGCCACATGCTCGAATGTAAGGGCCTCGGCGGCGGCTTCGGCTTTTTCTTCTTTCCTGGCCGCGCTCGGATCGATGCCCTTGGCGATGAGCTTTCGCGCTTCGTCGCGTCGCTCACGGGCTTCCTTGAGGGACACGTCAGGATAGACGCCAAGGGAGAGGCGATTTTCCTTGCTGGCCAGCCAGTATCGCAGCCGCCACCATTTCCCCCCCTTGGGACTGACCTCCAAGTATAGGCCGCGCTCATCCTTGAGCCTCAAGGTCTTGTCCGTGGCCTTGGCGTTTCTTACGGCAGCATCGGTAAGGGGCATACCGGATAACCTCCCGTGTTCCAGCAAGGGAGCGGGACCGGCTGTTGTCCGGTTGCTCGATTTGCTGTCCGGTTTGTTATCCGGTGAGTTGTCCGGATGTCAATGGACCAAGGCGGACGAATCCGGACCATGTTTTGCCGAATTTATGTTGATTTTCTTGATTTTTTGGATTGAATCGGACTTGGCTGGACTAAGATTTGGCGGAGGGAGAGGGATTCGAACCCCCGGACGGGTCGCCCCGTCAATGGTTTTCAAGACCACCGCCTTAAACCGCTCGGCCATCCCTCCGTGCAAGCGCTTCCTAAAGGGCTTTGTCCTTCGAGGCAACCTCGAAATCCGCCGGCTCGCAGCCCAGGCGTCCGAGTTCCTTGTAAAGTTCTTCGGGAATGTCCAGAAAGGCCAGGCCCACGCCCGGGGCCACGCGGCGTTGGCCCCACGGCTCGTGCCAGGCCACCCGCGTCCGCGTGAGTTCCGCCGTCACGTCCGGAAATTCCACCCAGGCCGTCTCGCCCAGGGTCCAGTCGCTCACGGTAAAAAGGAAGCAGCCCAGATAGGAAACATTGATCGTAGACGTGCGCTCCCCCCGGCCGTTGCCGTCCGGCGGCGCGCGCCAGAGCACCGCCGGCAGGTGCGCCTCCACGCGCTCGCCGCGCCGCATCCCCCGCGGCAGGAAATCCCGGCAGGCCGCTACGAATACCGACAGCCCGTCGCGCGAGCCCGGCCCCGCATTGTTGCCCAGGGCGTAGACCATGCCCGTGGCCGGGTCGTGCTTGAGCCGCGCAGAAGGATAGATTTCCGTCAGGGATTGCAGCAGGCGGCGGTCGAGATCCTTGGCCCGCACGAGCGTCGGCACGTCGAAGAGCACGCCGTTGTACCGGCAGTGCCGCGTGGCGGCCTGCAGCTCTTCCGATGTCCGGGCCACGTCGCATGCGGCCCCGAGGGCGGCCAGTTCCTCGCTGTAGCGGTCCCTGGCCCGGTCGCCGCGGACAACAAGCAACATCCGCATGGAAAACGCCTCGTCTGCACAACAGTGGTTTGCGGACAAACACCCCGTCCGCAAGGCGCGCCGCCGCGTACGCCCATGTCGCCCTTTGCGGCGCGTCCCGTGCCTGCGCGCGACCCGCCGCAGGCCATGCGCCCGGGTTCGGGAAAATACGCCTGGATGTTGACGTTTCGTTGAAAACGTCGCTGAAAAACGCCTGGAAGCAGCGGAAAAATTTCGAAACGGGCCGCGGGCCCGCCGCCGTGCTAGCGCCGCTCCTCGATGAGTTTGCGCGCCCGTTCGGCCAGGGTGCCGACTTCGGGCTTGGTCACCTGGTCGTCCGCGCCCACCGAAAGGCCCTTGTGGTAGAGCTGGTCGTTGATAAGCGACGAGAACAGCACCACCGGCAGATCCTTGAGCACCGGGTCGTCCTTGATCTTGCGGCAAAGGGTGTGCCCGTCCATCGAGGGCATTTCGATGTCGGTCACGACGAGGTTGACGTTGTGCGCGAGCGGCACGCCGTTTTTGACGGTCTCTTCCTTCCAGGCCATCAGCCGATCCCAGGCGTTTTGCCCGTTGATGTCCTGCAACACCTCGAAGCCGTCCTTTTCCAGATACGTGGCGATCAGGCGGCGGATGGAGTTGGAGTCGTCCACCACGAGGGTCTTGTAGGCCGAGCGCTGGGGCTCGGGGATGGAGGCTTCCTGCTTTTCCCGCTCGGTCTTCATGGCCAGGGCGGGGTTTAGGTCCCAGATGATCTGCTCCATGTCGAGCAACAGCACGATGTGGTCCGAGAACTTCACCACGCCCGTGAAATTGTTGGCGGCAAACGAGGCCACGTAGCCCGAGGGCGGTTCCACCTCGGACCAGCTCAGGCGATGGATGCGCGTGACGCCCGAAACCATGAAGGCGTTGATGACCTTGTTGAACTCCGAGACGATGACCTTGGTGTTGGCGTCGCGGGCCATGGGCTTGCCGAGCCACATGCTCAGGTCGATCAGCGGGATGACGCGGGAGCGCAGGTTGAACGTGCCGATCACGCACGGATGCGGCGTCTGCGGCATGCCGGTGACCTTGGGCAGGCGGATGATCTCCAGCACCTTGGCCACGTTGACGCCGTAGTAGGCGCGGTACGGCTTGGCGCCTTCTTCGAGCGCCTCGTCGATGTAGAATTCGATGATTTCGAGTTCGTTGGTCCCTGTTTCCAGGAGAATGTTGGTCTGCGCCATCGAGGTTCCCTGCCCGCTTGCCGTTTTCGCCCAAAAAAGCCAGCCCGCCACAGCCGCAGCTTCGGGCACGCCGCGCGCGGCATATCCCAAGCCTATGCTTAGCCGTAAGCCGCCCGGTGCGCAAGCGCTTTGCGCCGTTTGGCCTTCCCGCCTTTACAGCGCGCCGCTCCCTGGACTACATAGCCGCCGTTGTCCGGAAACGCCAAGCCCTCAGCAGGCGAGCATACGATTTGAGCCTCCCCAAAACCGCCTATATCCTCCTGTGGTATCCGCTGCCTTCGGAGACCTTCATCTTCCGGGAAGTGGAAAACGCCAAGGCCGCCGGCATGCCGTTTCGCGTCTATGCGCTCTACGGCGAGGCCGCCAGGCACCTTTCCCCCCAGATGCGCGCGGTCGCGCCGAGCGTCACGCGCCTGGGCATGGCCGCCGTGCCGCGCATCCTGGCCGACATGGCCTGGTGGGCGCTGCGCCGCCCCGTGGAGACGGCGCGCATCCTCGCCGGCGTCCCCTTCCGGCGCTGGAGCTGCCTGGAAGTGGCCGGCGAAAACGTCTGGGCCATGTGCGCCGGCTTTTCCCTGGCACGCAGGTTCCTGGCCGACGGCATCCGCCGCATCCACGCCGGCTGGGCCAACGGTCCGGCCACGGCCGCCTGGGTGGCCTCGCGCCTGTCCGGCATCCCCTTTTCCTTTTCCGCGCGCGCCGGCGACATCTACCCCCCGGACGGGGCGCTGGCCGAAAAGATGCGTGCCGCCGTGGCCGTCCTCACCAACAACAAGGCCAACATCGCCTACCTTGCGGACACGGCCCCGGAAGCTGCGGGCAAGATCCGCCAGATCTACAACAGCCTGACCCTCGCCGGCAAAAGCCGTTCCCCGGTGCACATGGAGCCGCCGTACCGGCTGCTCGCGGTGGGGCGCTTCTGTCGGACCAAGGGCTTCGACGTGCTCATCGACGCCTGCGCCATCCTCTCGCGCCGGGGATTTCCCTACCAGCTCACCCTGGTCGGCGCGGGCATGCCCTGGCCCACGGCCGTCATCCGCCGCCGCATCCGCATCCACGGCCTGCGCGCTCGCGTCTTTTTGCCCGGGTTCGTCAGCCACGACCGCATGGGCGAACTCTACGCCGCAAGCGACGTCTTCGTCATGCCGAGCGTCGTGCACCCCACCGGCGACCGCGACGGCATCCCCAACGTCATCATGGAGGCGCTGGCCCACGGCATCCCCGTGGTCGCCACGGACGTCTGCGGCATCCCGGAAGTGGTGGAGGACGGCGTCACGGGCCGGCTCGTGCGCCAGCGCGACCCCGAGGCCCTGGCCGACGCCGTCATGGACCTGGCCGCGGACCGCGACCGGGCCGTGGCCATGGCGCAGGCCGGCCGCGAACGCGTGGGCCGCATGTTCGACCCCGAGGCCAACACCCGGGCCATCCTCGAATTCTTCGCCCAGACGGCGGCGCGGAGCGTGCGCTGACATGTGCGGCATCGCCGGCTTCGTCTGGCCCCTGGCCGAGACGCCGCCCCCCGAACCCGAGCGCCTGGGCTGGCTCGCCGCCGCAACCGGCACGCTCAGCCACCGCGGCCCGGACGGCGAGGGCCTGCTCCTCGAGGGCCACTGCGCCCTGGGCCATCGGCGGCTCTCCATCATCGACCTCGCCGCCGGCTCCCAGCCCATGGAGGACGCGGACGGCAGGGCGGTCGTCACCTTCAACGGCGAGATCTACAATTACCGTGAACTGAAGGCCCGCTACGCCGCCCGGGGCTTCCGCTTCCGCACGCATTCCGACACCGAGGTGATCCTCGCCGCCTGGCTCCTGGACGGGCCGGCGGGCCTCGACGCCCTGGAAGGGATGTTCGCCTTTGCGCTGTGGGACAAGGCCTCCCGCACGCTTTTCGCCGCGCGCGACCGCTTCGGCAAAAAACCTCTCTATTACACGGTGCAGGGGGGCGTACTGGCCTTCGCCTCGGAGCTTTCCGCCTTCGAAAAGCTGCCGTTTCTGCGCCTGGAAACGCCGCTTGCCGCGCTCATGCGCTTCGTCGCCTACGAATACGTACCCACGCCCGAGACCATCTACAAGGGCGTCTACAAGCTGAGGCCCGGCCACAGCCTGCTCTGGCGCGACGGCAAGCTCACCACCGCCTCCTACTGGGACATGCCCCTGCCCGGCCCCGCGCCCAAGGCGTCGGAAGAGGATTTGTGCGCCGAGCTGCGCCTGCTCCTTGCCCAGGCCGTCAAGCGCCGGCTGGTGGCCGACGTGCCGCTCGGGGTCTTTCTTTCCGGCGGCATCGATTCCTCGACCGTGGCGGCGCTGACCGCCGGCATGGTCAGCCGCATCAAGACCTTCAGCATCGGCTTTTCCGAAGCCTCCTACGACGAGTCGCGCTATGCCCGCCTGGTCGCCGGCCGCTTCGCCACGGACCACCACGAGCGCATCCTTTCCGCCGACGCCTGCGGCTCGCTTTTGCCCGAGATCGTCGCCCGCTTCGACGAGCCCATGGCCGACCCGTCCATCGTGCCGACGTATCTGCTCTCCCAGGTCACGCGCGAAAACGTCACCGTGGCCCTTGGCGGCGACGGCCCGGACGAGCTTTTCTACGGCTACGAATACTTCCCGGCCTTCAATCTGGCCGCGGCCTACGACCGCCTGCCGGCGTTCGCCCGCAAGCGGGTCATCGAGCCGCTGACGAAACTCCTGCCGCACTCGGCCGGCTACGTGAATCCGCGCTTCGTCGCGGACACGTTTCTTGCCGGGGCCACGGCCCCGCAGTGGCTTCGCGTGCAGACCTGGCTTTCCGCCTTCACCGCCGAGGCCCAGGCGCATCTCTGGCGGGAGCCCGCGCCGGGCCTGCTCGATCCCGCGAACCTGTTCGCGCCCACGCGTGAACTGTTCGAGGCCTATCCGGCGGCCGACCCCCTGGCCCGGGTCGGCTACGCCTTCGCCCGCCAGTACATGCTCGACTACATCCTGGTGAAGGTGGACCGCTGCTCCATGATGCATTCGCTGGAGGCGCGCGCGCCGTTTCTCGACCGCGACGTGGCCGAGTTCGTCTGCCGCCTGCCCGCGCGCTACAAGCTGCGGGGAACCAAACGCAAGTACATCCTCAAAAAAGCCGTGGCCGATCTTTTGCCCAAGGAAATCCTCGGCCGGGGCAAGCGCGGCTTCCTCATTCCGGTGGCGTCCTGGCTGCGCGGCCAGCTGCGGCCGCAGGTGGACATGCTCCTTGGCGAAAAGCACCTGCGCGAGCAGGGCATTTTCGATCCCAGGGAAGTCGGCCGCCTCGTCGCCGACCATGCCTCGGGCGCGGCCGACCACCGCAAGAAACTCTGGACGCTCCTGGTCCTGCAACTGTGGCTGAGTAGCCGCAAACCGAGCATCATCCCGTGAAGCCGCACCTCGATCCGGCCCGGCCGGAACACGCCCTCACCCGTACGGCCCTTCGCGCCTCGGGCCGGGCGGACATCCTGCTTTTCCTGCTCGTGTCCACCATCGCCTCCACAGCCGGCATCCAGGCCTGGCAAACGCTCATCAACAACTTCGCCGTGGATGCGGCCCACCTCGGGGCCGACGCCGTCGGCTTCGTCCAGTCCATCCGCGAGGTGCCGGGCTTTCTTTCCATGCTCGTCATCTACGTGCTGTTTGTCCTCAGCGAGCAGCGCGCCGCCTCGCTGTCCATCCTGGTGCTCGGCATCGGGCTTGCGGCCACGGGCTACTTCCCGAGCTTCTGGGGCCTCACGCTGACGACCCTCGTCATGTCCACGGGCTTTCACTACTACGAACCCCTCAACCAGTCGCTCACCCTCCAGCATTTCAACACCTTCGAGGCCCCGGTCGTGCTTTCGCGCGTGCGCGCCGTGGGGGCCCTGGCCAACATCGCCGTCGGCATCCTCATCTATTTCCTCTCCGACGCCATGGGCTACAAAGGCATGTTCGCCCTGGTGGGGGCCGTCGTCGCGGCCGTTGGCGTGTGGGGGCTTTGCAAAAAGCCTTGCGAGACCAGCGGTGTGCCCCAGAAAAAGAAGATGTACCTGCGGCGCAAATACTGGCTCTATTACGTGCTCACGTTCCTCGAAGGCTCGCGCCGCCAAATCTTCATCGTTTTCGCCGTGTTCCTGCTGGTCAAGAAGTTCGACTATTCCATCCAGGCCATTTCCATTCTTTTCATCATCAACAACGCCATCAACTACTTCCTCAACCCCTTGATCGGCCGGGCCATCAACCGTTTCGGCGAGCGCCAGCTGCTCACCGTCGAATACGCCGGCATGATCCTCGTCTTCCTCACCTACGCCTACACCGATTCCCATATCGTGGCCGGCATCATGTACGTCCTCGATTTCCTCATCTTCAATTTCAACGTGGGCGTGCGCACCTACTACCAGAAGATTGCCGCGCCCGAAGACATGGCCTCGGGCATGGCCATGGGCTTCACCATCAACCACATCGCCGCCGTGGTCGTGCCCGTGCTCGGCGGCGTGCTGTGGATGGTCGATTACAAGATTCCCTTCTTCATCGGCGTGGGCCT
>JAEWPX010000023.1 GCA_023399375.1 Pseudomonadota bacterium
GGCCGGGGGGGATGATCCCCCCCGGCCGCCGGAGGCATCTTCCTCCTCACAATTCCTATACTGCTCTACAAATTCCGCTCGATCCAGGCGTCGATTTCCTGGTGCCGGGTTTCCTTGCGTTCCAGGAACTTCTGCTTGAACTCGGTCCGCAGCGCATCCCGTTTGGACCGCTGTTCCGGGGTCAGCACGGCGTCCAGGGCGGCCTTGACCTTGCCGCGTTCCACGGCAAGTTCCACGGCCGCGTCGGACATGACCTTCGCGGCCTGGCGCACGGCGGCCTCGTCGCCCGGGGTCTTGTCCATGATCTCGCGCAGCTTGGCGAACGACGCTTTCAGGGAGTCGCGCAGGGGCTGCGATTTGTCGCGGGCGTCCTTGAGAATGGCGGCCACCTGGTGCTTCTGGGCGGCGCTCAGGTCCAGGCTGTCGAGGAGCTTCACGAACCCCTTGCCGGGTCCGACCAGGGCTCCCTGTGCGGTTTCGGCCGTGTCCTTGGCCATGGCGGCACCGGAGAAGACCAACAATGCGCCAAGCGCCATAGCGACGATCAGACGGATTTTCATCAATGTTCCCTCGTGTTGGGGTTATCGGTCGCAGCGGGCGGCGTGATGCGCGCCCGGCTGCGGCTCCTTGCGCATGATACGCCGCTCGCCCGAAAGCCCCCCGCATGGTGGCGGCAAGCGTCGCCGCGCCCGGGTGCGGGGGTTTTCCCCGCCGGGCGCGTAGCAGCAGTGAGGGCGGCATGCGGCACCGGGCCGCAAGCGTAGGTCGGAGCCGCAACCATGGCAACGGCTACCGGCAAGGCAGCCCGCGCGGACCGCGCCCTCCCGGAAAACGGCACGCAATCCCGCGAAAACGAAAGGAAGGAATGGATGCTTATATCCACACGTCATGACGGACAAGGCCGCTTTCGCCTGCGCATTCCGGCGGCGGCGTTGCTTGCGGCGCTTTGCATCGGCCTCGCCGGCTCGGCCTTTGCCCAGCAGGGTTCCGGGGCCAAGGCCCAAATCCTAAAACAGGCCTGCGCGGCCGACTACAAGGCCTTGTGCTCCGGGGTGCAGCCCGGAGGCGGCCGCATCATAGCCTGTCTCAAACAAAACGCCGACAAGCTCTCGCCGACCTGCAAGCAGGCCCTCAACGACGCCAAAGCGGCCAGGCAGGCCCAGGGAGCGGCGCAGTAGCGAACCCTTGCCCGCGAGTGCGGCGCGGGGCAATGTAACCAACACCATGCGCCGTCCGTCTACGCGGAAAAGCGGCGTCGGCGACCGGCAACGGCCACCGGCGTCGCGAGAAAGGCGCGTGCGAGGCCCAGCCCCCGGAATGTCCCGGTGCGGCAGGCACAAGCGCCATGGGGTTGCGCAACGTGGAAAGAACATGGCCCGGCCTGGGATGGCGCGTATCGCTTTCGCGCCCCGCCGCGCGTGACGCGGTCGTCGCGCACGGCCCGCGCGCCTACGCGGACGCCGACGACGCGTCTCTCGCCGCCTGGGCCGCGGACGGCGACCGCCGCGCCTTCGAGGAGATCGTCCTGCGCCACGGCGCGTTCGCCCTGCGCGTGGCGACGCGGATGCTGCGGGACGCGGCAACGGCCGAGGATGTGGTCCAGGAGGCATTCGTGCGCGCCTGGTCCCAGGTCGAGCGCTACGATGCGGCGCGCGGGCGCTTCAGCACGTGGCTCTACCGGATCGTGGCCAACCTGTGTATCGACCAGCGCCGCCGCACGCGCACGGAGTCCCTGCCCGAGGATTTCGACCCCGTCGATCCGGCGGCAGGCATCCCGGAGCGCCTGGAGGACGACGAGCGCCAGGCGGCCTT
Source organism: Pseudomonadota bacterium (assembly GCA_023399375.1). Classification (GTDB taxonomy): domain Bacteria; phylum Desulfobacterota; class Desulfovibrionia; order Desulfovibrionales; family Desulfovibrionaceae; genus Solidesulfovibrio. The sequence continues at coordinate 1,813 of JAEWPX010000023.1, forward strand.
GACCAAGGCGCTGGACGCGCTCCCGGACCGGCAGCGGGCGGCCATGACCCTGGTCTACGAGGAGGGCCTTTCCGGGGCCGAGACGGCAAAAGCGCTCGGTGTGACGGTCAAGGCCGTGGAACGGCTGCTGGCGCGCGGCCGGGCCTTTTTGCGGGAACGGTTGCGGCCATGAGGAAGGGAACAGGAGGCGCATCATGATGCCCCTTGAAGAATTCGAAACGCTTGCCGCGAGCTATGGCGCGGATTTACGGCGCTGGCCGGAAACGTCCCAGGAGGCGGCGCGGGCATTGTTCGCCACGTCCCCGCGTGCCCGGGCCGTTATTCAAAAGGCGGCGGCACTGGACATGGCGCTTGCCGCAGCGAGCGCGCGGGAACTGGCGCATTTGCTCCCGGCCGGGAGCGAAGCGGCGGCACTGGCGCGACTGCGCCGGCGCGTCGCGGCCCGCATCGCAGCGCCTCGGGCGACCCCCCAGGCGCGCGGCGTGTTCGCACGGCTGCGGGCGCGCTGGAATGACCTTGCGTCCGCCTTGCCGCTGCGCCTGACCGGACTGGCCACGGCCTGCAGCTGCGCGGTCATGGCCGGCCTCGTGCTCGGCGCGCTCTATACGGCGTCGCCCGCACAGGACGGCCTGAGCGTGTTTCTGCAACCGACGCCCATCGCCATCCTGGAAGAATAACGAGGACACCATGGCCGAGTCAGCAGCGCGCCCACGGGACTGGCGACGGATCGCCCTGCCCTGTTCGATCGTCCTGAACCTTTTTCTCCTCGCGGCGATCGGCGGGCATTTCTATTCCCGATACGCCGCGCGGCCGCAGGACAAGACCATGCTCTCCCGCCTGCTGGCCCGGGTCGAGGCGACCCTGCCGGCCGACGAAGCCACGGCCTTCAAGGCCGTCATCTTGCGCGACCAGGACAAATTCTTTGCGGCGCGCCAGAAGCTGCTCGTGGCGCGTCAGGAACTTATGAGTCAGATCACGGCGGACCCGTACAGCAAAGCCGGCACGACCCAGGCGCTCAAGGATTGGAAAGCGGCCTGGGACGGCGTTTCCGGCGAATTTTCCGGCACCCTGGTCGACGCCCTGGCCACGGTCTCCCCTCAAGGCCGACGCAAGCTCGTGGCCGAACATTGGGGACACCGGTTCGGCGTTCCCGGGCCCTGAAAAGCGTTCCCCTCCCCCAACGCAACGCGCCTGTCCCGGTCCAGAGAAGACCGAGACAGGCGCGTTTTTTTGTCAGAAAAAGGCGCGAACAGGCAGCTAGGGCCGCGTCACGGGCAGCTTGGCGGTCACGGCCTGGACGAGAGCCTCGTGGACCTTGTCCACTTCCTTGTCCTTGAGCGTCTTTTCGAGGTGGCGGTAGGTGATGCGGAAGGTCAGGCGGCGTTCGTCCGTTCCTTCGGGCGTGTAGGCATCGAGCAGCAGCACGTCCTCGAAGATGGGAGCCTTGGCCGCGCGGATGGCCGCGAGCACCGCGCCCACGGTCACGCCCGCAGGAGCGGCGAAGGTGATGTCGCGGCGCACGGGCGGGAATCCCGGCAGCGGCGTGAATCCGGGCTTGCGGCTGTCGACCAGCACGCGCAGCGCGTCGATGTCCAGTTCCGCCAGCCACAGCGCGCTTCGCGCGTGGAAGGCGTCGGCCGTTTCGGGCGCGACCTGGCCGATGACGCCCAGGCGCTTGCCGTCGCAGGTGACGGAAACCTCCGGCGCGAGCCACGGCAGTTCCTGAACCTGGTCGTACGCGGCCTCGGGCAGATGGAAATGGCGCAGCAGCCCTTCGACAAGGCCCTTGAGGTCGGCATAGCCGGCTTCCTCGTCCTTGGGCCAGGGCCAGCCTTCGGGATGGTGCGCGCCGTGCAGGACGATGCCGAGACGGCCGGCTTCACGCGCGGTGGAATCGGCGGAAGCATCGGAAGTGAAAATCCGGGCCACCTCGAACAGGCGCAGATTGGCGTTGCCCTGGGCGATGTTGTGGCGCACCGAACCGAGCAGCCCCGGCGCGAGCATCGGGCGCATGACGTTCTGGTCCTCGGAGAGCGGATTGGCCACGGACACGCGGCAGGCCGCGTCCAGGCAGAGGAGATCCAGATCGCCGTGGCCGACGAAGCTGTAGTTGACGGCCTCGCGCAGCCCGACGCCGACGCAGTAGGCGCGAAGCCGCGCCCAGAAGGCGAATTCCGTCTCGGGCGCGGCGTCGTCGAGTGACTTGGACACGCGCGGCAGCTTCGGCGCAATGCGGTCCAACCCGTAGACCCGCCCCACTTCCTCGATGAGGTCGGCCTCGCGCTCGAGGTCGAGCCGGTAGGGCGGCGGCGTCACGGCCATGGCCCCGGACGGGTCGGTCTCGGTCAGCGCGCAGCCCAGGGCGGAAAGGGTCTTGCGGCAGAAATCCTCGGACATGTCCTCGCCGAGGAGCATGGTCGCCCGGGCCGGGCGGAAGCCGATGCCGCGCGGCACAAACGGCTTGGGCTCGGCGCTGGCTTCGCCGGGAAGCGCGGTGCCGCCGGCGGTTTCGAGCATGAGCGCGACGGCGCGGTGCATGGCGTAGACCGAGCCGACCTGATCCACGCCGCGCTCGAAGCGGTAGGAGGCTTCGCTCGGCAGCGACAGGCGACGGGCGGTCTTACGAATGGCCCCGGGACGGAAAATGGCGCACTCGAGCAGCACGTCGGTGCTCGCCGCTTCCATCTCGCTGTTGGCCCCGCCCATGACGCCGGCCAGGGCCACGGGCTTCTCGGCGTCGCAGATGAGCAGATCGCGCGCGGTGAGCATGCGTTCCTGGCCGTCGAGGGTGACGATCTTCTCGCCCTCGGCAGCGTTTCGCACCTTGACCGTATTGCCGGCGAGCCTGTTCCTGTCGAAGGCGTGCAGGGGCTGGCCGAGCTCGAACAGCACGTAGTTGGTGGCGTCGACGATGTTGGAAATGGGGCGCTGCCCGATGGCGAGCAGCCGCCAGCGGATGCGGTCCGGGGACGGGCCGACCGTCACGCCGGTGATCAGCTTGGCGCGGTAGACCGGGCACTGCTCCGCGTCTTCGATGTCGATGCCCACCAGCGTCGCCGCGTCGGGACCGGACTCGGGATAGCCCACCTCGGGCATGTGCAGCGGCAGGTCGAAAGCCATGGCCGTTTCCCGGGCGATGCCGAGCACGCTCAGGCAGTCGGCCCGGTTGGGCGTGATGGAGACGTCGAGGACGCAGGTGTCGAGCCCGAGCGCCTCGGGCAAAGCCTGGCCCACGGCGCAGGATTCGGGCAGGATCATGATACCGGCGCTCTTGCCCTCGGCCAGTCCGAGTTCGGATTCCGAGCAGATCATGCCTTCGGAAACCTGGCCGCGGATCTTGCTTTTCTTGATGGTCAGCCCGCCCGGGAGCGTGACGCCGACCGTGGCCACGGGCACGAGCTGGCCGGCGGCGACGTTGGCCGCGCCGCAGACGATGGGCAGCGGCGCGGCGCCGCCGACATCCACCGTGCAGCAGGAAAGATGGTCGGAATCGGGATGCGCCTCGCGCGTCAGCACCCGGCCGACGACCACGGCCATGATCTCCGCGAAGGGATTCTTGATCTCCTCGATTTCGAGGCCGAGCATGGTCAGGCGGGCGGCGAGCGCCTCGGGCGTGCCGTCATAGGGCGTAAATTCGCGAAGCCAGGCTAAACTGAGCAGCATGATGGTGTGCCTCCGGCGG
>JAEWPX010000161.1 GCA_023399375.1 Pseudomonadota bacterium
GGCCGGGATGCAAGCCATCCCGGCCCGCCGCGAGACCCCGATAAAGGGGTTCCAGAAAGATGTGCAAAAAGCCTTCCGCCTGCCCCATGCGGCGCTTCGCCGCTGCTCACCCCGTCGAGGGGGGGCCGGGGGGCATCATGCCCCCGGCGGGGTGCAGGGGCAGCGCCCCTGCTTCCAGCCTTCCTTCCTATCCGCCTGCCGTCAACCGCGGCCGGTCAGGAGCTTGAGTCCGAACAGCCTGCGTTTCTGTTCCGGTTCCGGGGCCGGCGCGAGGCTTTTGGCCAGGTCGGCGATGGCCCGGGTGACCGGTGCCTTGGGCGCGGCCTCGAGCAGGGTCTTGCCCTGGTTGATGGCGGCCAGCGTCGTCTTGTAGTCGTTGGGGATGCGCCAGTAGACCGGCAACCCCAGGGCATTTTCCATATCTTCCACGGTCAGTTCGCTTTCGCCCAGGTGGCGATTGACCACGATCTTGAGCTTTTCCTCCAGGCCCGCCTGCGCCTGGCGGATATTGTCCAGGAAGCGACGCACGTTGGCCAGGCACGGCAGGTTCTGGACGCAGACGAGCACGATGGCGTCGGAAATGTCCATGACCTTGAGCGTGATTTCGTCGAGGTACATGCCGAGGTCGATGACCACGGTGTCGAAGACCTGGCGCATGAGGGCAAGAAGGCTCGAGATGTTTTCCGGCGTGGCCATCTGCAGGTCGTCGAGACGGCTTGGCGGGGCGAGCAGCGACAGCCCCGAGGCGTGGCGCGACATGACGCTCATGAGGTAGGTGGCGTCCAGGCGGCTGATGTTGCCGAGCACTTCGCCCCAGTGGTACTTTGGAGCGATATCCAGAAAGAGCTGGGCCTCGCCGAAGGGCAGGTTCATGTCCATGAGCGCCACGCTGGCCCCGGCCTTGTGCCCGAGGCAGGCGGCGGCCAGGTTCACGGCGACCGAGGTGGTGCCAACGCCGCCCTTGGCCCCGAAGACGTTGATGATGCGGCCCTGCTTGCTGCCGCGCTGGCCGAGACGGCCTTCGCGCCGGCCCTTGTAGCGCCAAAGCGCCATGCGGACTTCTTCCTGGCTCACGGGCTGGGGGAAGAACTCGCGCACGCCCTGGCGCATGAGCCGCATGAGCACCTCGGCGTCGTATTCCCCGGCGGTGAGGAAGACTTCGCGGTCGCCCCGGCGGGCCACGATCTCGGCCACGGCTTCGAGTTCCTCCTCACCGCGCGAGGGGTCGAGCTCGCGCACGAGCAGGTCGGCAAACTCCTCGCCGTCCCCGAGCACCTCGAAATCGCCGTCCTCGGACAGGCATTCCTCGAACGCCCGCCTTGCCGGCGAGGCGTCCATGTCGAGGAATGCCGTGATCTTGTCGCTTATGCTCATGCGCCCCCCCGCGGCCGATTGTCGTCCCGCGCCCCGGTCACTTGCCTATGGAGACAATGGGTTTGGGCGCCGTGTCCTTTTCCGACGGCTTGGCCTGCTCGTAACGCTCATAGGCCATGGCCGCCTTGTTTCCGTCAAGCCCGACCACGGGCGAATCGTCGCCGGCGGCGGGGTCGAGCTTCTGTTTTTCGAAAATGGCGTGGAAGGACTTGCCGTAATCCCAGGTCCGTTCCTTTTCGGCCTGGCAGCCCGCAAGGGCGCAGGCGCCAAGGGCCAGGACGACGGCGGGCAACACGCGTTTCATGGATGTCTCCTCCTTGCGCCGGGGCGACGGGTTCACTGCGCACTCCGCTGCCGGCCCACGGCCGCCACGGGCACGGCATGGCCGAAATCTCCGTCCAGGGAGGCCGCGCCGGCCACGAGCGGCGCGGCGGACGCCTTGGAGGCGTCGTCGCGGGCGATGCCCAGGAAAAACTCCAGGTCGTCGGGCTCGTGGGCCGAGTCCGTGGGCAGGACCACGGACTTCTTGTCGAGCGGCTTGACGAGATGGGCGGTGATGAGGATGACGAGCTCGGTCTGGTCCTTCTGGTACTGGGAGCTCTTGAACAGGTTGCCGAGCACCGGGATGTCGCCGAGCACGGGGTACTTGTCCATGGAATTGCGGGACTGCTCGCTGAGAAGGCCCGCCACGGCGAAGGTCTGGCCGTTCTTGAGCTCGATGGTGGTCGAGGTCTGGCGGGTGTTGATCGCCGGCACGGTGGAACCGTTGATGGTGATGGCCCGCGAGTAGTCGAGGTTGGACACCTCGGGGCTGACCTTGAGGTTGATGCGGTCGCCGCCGGTGAGGGTCGGGGTGAAGTTGAGCTGCACGCCGAACTTCTTCCATTCGATGGAGGTGGTGCCGAGGCCCGCGGAAACGGGCACCGGGATCTCGCCGCCGGCCAGGAAGTCGGCGCTCTGGCCGTTGAGGCAGACGAGGTTGGGTTCTGCGAGGATCTTCACCAGGCCGTTTTCCTTGAGCAGGTCGAGCACGGCGGTCATGGCCGTGTTGCCCGCGCCGCCCCAGTTGGTGTTCCAGCGCGCCACGGCCGTGCCCTGGTTCATGGACATGGTGGCCTTGTTGCTGGCGGGGTTGAACTCGCGGTAGGCGAGCTGGATCGGCGCGCTGGTATAGCTCGAGGAACTGCTGGAACTGTCGGCCGAAGTACCGGTGATGGTCAGGTACTGGTAGGCGTTTTGCACCGTATCGACATTGAACATGCCCGAAGCCACGGAACTGAGGCTGCCGATGAGGGTGTAGGCAAAATTGCCGTCGCCCACGGCGTTGAGGTTGATGCCCATGCGGTTGACCACGGATTTGGCCATTTCGGCCACGCGCACCTCGAGCATGACCTGCTGCACGCCGCCCACGGACATGAGGTTGAGCACCTTTTTCGGCGCATAGACTTCGGCCAGGGCCAGGGCCTTCTTGAGGTTGTCGGCGTCGCGCACCGTGCCGGAGAGCGCGATGGAATCCTGGCTGGCCATGACCTCGATGCCGGGCTCGCCGGGCATGACGTCGTGGAGCATACGCTTAAGGCGCGTGATGTCCGGGGCCACGTCCAGATCGTAGACGGCGCGGATCTTGTCGCCCTTGTCCCAGAGCGTGAGGTTGGTCACGCCCGGGGCGCGGCCGGTGACGTAGACCTGGCGCGGCGAGAGCAGGACGAAATCGGCCACTTCGGGCTGGGCCACGGACACGCGGGCGATGTCGGCGTCGCTGCGCAGGATCACGGACTTGCCTATGGTCAGCGCAAGCCGCGGCGCGCTTTTGACGGCCACGGGCGCCACGCCCCCGGGAGCGGCGTAGGCCAGGCCGGTGACGGTGACGACCAGCAGGCATGCCAGGGCCTTCGCGCTCCAGGCGAATTTACGGCTGGCCATGGGGATTCTCCTTTGCGGGGGGGGCGGACAGGCTGTCGAGGTTCACGCGCTCGCGCTCGGTGCCCCGGATGATTTCCACGGTGTAGCCCGCGCCTGCCGGGCCGGGTTCCGGTTCGGGCGCGGCGGCGGCTTCGGCGGGCGCGGCGGAGAATGCGCCGAGGCTTCGTTCCACGTCCGCGCCGGGCGTCTGCACCACGTCCTCGTCGCCGGGCTTGCGAAGCGCCAGGTGCATGCTGCCGAGGTCGGCGGCCAAGGCCAGGCGTTCGGCCTCCTCGGGCGTGACCATGAGCGTGAAGAAATCGGTGTTGGCCAGTTCCTCGCGGCCGTCCTTGCCGACCCGGGCCTCGAGTTCCGCGCCGGCGGTCAGCACGAGCACGTTTTCCAGGATGATTTTGTTGATCCTGGCGTCGGTCTTGCCGGGCTGGGAATAGGTGACCAGCACGTCCACCCGGCTGCCCGGGGTGATGTGGCCGCCCGAGCCCATGATCTTGGTGCCCTTGACGGTCAGCGCGCGCTTGCCGGGCTCGACCGCGGCTTCGAGGCCGCCGCCCGTGGCCCCCTTGGGCAGGAGCTTGTCCGGGGTGATGGGATCGTCCTGGGAAATCTCCCGGGCCGTGATCCGGCCCACGGCGTCGGCCGTTTCGCGCAGCGCCCCCGTGGGCACGGCGTCGGCCTCGAAGCCCTTGAGCCGCACCATGCCGGCGTCGAGGCGCGCCCCCTTGGGAATGGCCCGGGAGGCCACGAGCGCCTCGACCTTGCGCGTCACGGGCGCGGGCTTGGCCGGCCCGGCCTGGCCGCGAAACGACGCCAGCCAGCGGATGGTCAGCCCCCCGGCCACCAGGGCCAGGATCACGGCCAGAATCATGTGCGGTATCGCCTTGGACTTCATGGGGCCTCCGCCCTGCGCGCCCCCTCTCCCGGGACGCCGGATGCACGGCGCATGCAACTTTATAAAACGGTGTTACTCCTCCCCGTCCCTTCCCGATCCGCGCGCCGCGCCCGGAAGCCGGCGCGCCCGCGTCAGCCGGGCCGATCCGTCGCAACGCCGCTCCGGGCCGCGGGGAAGACACGGCGGGGCATCCCTTTCACAGCAAAAAGCCTGCCAAAACGACTCCCCTGAAACGGTTGCCGGGCGGGCGCGCCGGAGGTACCTTGGCAGACGCCGCAAAGGAGCCCCCCATGCTGATCCAGGTCAAGGCCTCGGCCGGCTCGGGCAAGACCCACGCCCTGACCGAACGCTTCATCTCCCTGGCCCTGCGGGCCGCACGCGACCTGCCGCGCGCCTGCGCCGACAGCCTGGAGTCCGGCTACGCCCTGCCCGAGATCCTGGCCGTGACCTTCACCAACAAGGCCGCCGCCGAGATGCGCGAACGCGTGCTCGGCCGGCTCAAGGCCCTGGCGCTCGGGCTCGGGGGCGCGGACGCCGCCTCGCGCGGCAAGGCGCGCGACGAGCTCGAAGACCTGCTCATCCACGCCGAGCGCCTCAACATCCGCACCATCGACAGCCTGCTGTTCCTGCTCGCCCGGGTGTTCGCCCTGGAACTGGGCCTGCGCCCGGATTTCGAGCCGGCCTTCGACCTTTCCGACATCCTCGACGCCCTCTACGACCGCCTGGCCGCGCAGTTGCCCGAGGATCCGGCCCTGGCCAAGGGCTTCGCCGACGCGGCCGCGACGCTTTTGCGCGACGCCCCGGGCTTTTTCCCCCTGCGCCGCTTCCGGGAGAGGGCCAAGGCCGTGGCCGGCAAACTGCTCGCCGCGCCGCTGCCGGGCGAAGCCGCCGCTCCCGAGGCGCTGCGCCTGGGCCTCGAACGCCGCCTGGGCGAGCTGTCCCTGGCCGCGGGCGCGCTCCTGGCCGCCATGCAGACGGCCGGCGTCCAGGGCTCGTCCCATTTCACGACCTTCCTGCGCCGCTGCCGCGAAGGCGACCAGGCCGACGCGCCGCCGCGCTCGGCTTTCGCCGCCAAGCCCGAACTCGCCGCCTGCGTGCTGAGGGCCAGCCGCGACGCGGTCACGCCCGAACTCGACGCCCTGTTTTCGGCCCTGCGCACGGCCCACGCCACCTGCCTGCGCGAGCTGCCGCTCTTGCGCGCGGCCATGGGGCTCACGCCCTTCATCGGCCTGGCCGGGCGCTTCGCCGAGGATTTCCCGGCCTACCTCACCCAGATGCGCGTGCTGCCCCACGTGCTGTGGCCGCGTCTGGTGGCCGGGCGGCTCGCCGGGGACGAGGGCGTGCCCGACGCCTGGTGTCGCCTGGGCGCGGGGCTCGCGCACATCCTCATCGACGAATTCCAGGACACGGCCGCGGAGCAATGGGACGTCCTACGCCTTTTGGCCGTCGAATGCCTGGCGCGCGGCGGCAGCCTCTACCTCGTCGGCGATGTGAAACAGGCCATCTACGGCTGGCGCGGCGGCGACGCCGCCCTGTTCGACGCCGCCCCGGAAGACCCCGAACTGTGCCGCATGGCCGACGTGATCCGCCAGACCCTGCCCGTCAACTGGCGCAGCTCCCGGGAAGTGGTCGCGGCCAACAACCGCTTCTTTTCCGCCCTGGCCGATCCCGGCGTCGCCCGGGACGCGGCCGCGGCCCTGCTCGGCGAATCCCTCGAAGAGGCCGTGCCGGACCTTGCCGCGGGCCTTTCCCGCGCCTTTGCCGACACCGCCCAAAAGCTCCCGCCGGACAGGCCCGGCGCGGGCGGCCACGTGCGCGTCACGGCGCTCAATGCCGCCTCGCCCGGGGCCTACGAGGAAGAGGCGCGGGAAACGCTGCTCGCCCTTCTTATCGACGAACTGCTCCCGCGCCACGGCGCGGGCGGCGTGGCCGTGCTCACCCGCTCCAACACCCAGGCCGGCCGGGTGGCCACGTGGCTGATCGAGGCCGGCGTGCCCGTGGTCACGGAAAACAGCCTCCGCCTGGCCGCGCATCCGCTCATCCGCCAGCTCGCGGCCATGCTCGCCTTCCTGGACTATCCGCCGGACAACCTTTCCTTTTTCGCGTTCGTGTCGGGGCAGGAACTCTTCGGCGACGTCTCGGGCGTCTCCCGCGAAGACCTGGCCGACTGGGTGGCGACGCTGCCGCCGCGCGCCTCCCTGTCCCTGGCCTTTGCCCAACGCTTTCCCGAGCCCTGGGAGCGGCTGGTGAAGCCCTACCTGCGCCAGACGGGCCTCGCCGGCCCTTACGACATGCTGCGCGAAATCGTGACCGGGTACCGGCTGCTCACCCGCCGCCCCGGCGACGCGGCCTTCCTGCGCCGCTTCCTGGAGATCGCCCACCTGGCCGAAAGCCGGGGGCACGGCTCCCTTTCCGCCTTCCTGGATTTCTGGAACACGCTCGGCGACGACGAGAAGGTGCCCCAGCCGGAAAACGTGGACGCCGTGCGCATCATGACCATCCACAAGGCCAAGGGGCTCCAGTTCCCGGCCGTGGTCGTGCCCTTCCACCATTTCGCCGGCCGCGCCGGGCCGGGCGAGCTCATGGCCGCGACCATCGACGAGGGCGCGATCCTGGCCCCGGACCAGCCGGGCCTTGGGCCCGAGCACGCCCTGCGCCGGGCGCGCGAACTGGCCGAGCAGGTGCATCTGCTCTACGTCGCCTGGACGCGGCCGGAAATCGAGCTGCACGCCTTCGTGCCCGGCCACGGCAAGCTGCGCGAGGACGCCCGCTATCCCCTGCCCCGGGCGCTGGCCGTGCTGTTCGCCGCCTTCGGCCACGACCCGGCCGACGCCGGCCCCATCCGCCTGGGCGAACTGCCCGCCGTCGCGCCGCCGCCCCCGCCCGCCTGCCCCGCGCACGCCCCGAGCGCGCGGGACGCGGCGGAAAACGTGCGCCCGGATGCACCCATGACCTGGCTGCCGCGCCTCAAGGTCTACCGCAACATGGCCCGCGACATCCTCGCCTCCATGGCCCTAAGCGACGCACGGCGCGGGGAGCTGGCCCACCTGGCCGCCGAAACCTTCGTGCGCGCGGGCTTCGATGCCGGCGATCCCGCCGAAGCGGCGCGGCGCGCGGCACTTGCCGCCCTTGGCGGCGCGCGCCTGCCGGCCGGACACCGAGAAACGCTCGCCGCGCAATTCACCGACATGCTCCTGTGGCTGGCCGGCCTGCCCGAATGCCGCGACGCCCTGGCGCAGGGGCTGCCCGAACGCGAACTGCTCGACGCCGACGGCGGCCGCCACCGGCCCGACCTCCTCTACTGCGGCAAGGAAGCAACAGTGATCCTCGACTTCAAGACCGGCCACGAAGACCCGGCCCACGCGACCCAGGTCGGGCGCTACCTCGCCCTGGCCCGCGCCCTGCCCGGCCGCGCCGCCCTGCCCGCCCGGGGCTATCTCCTCTATCTCGACAGACGGGCCTGCCGCCCGGTGGAGACCGCTCCGTGAAGCCCGTCGGCGTCATCCCCTGGACCGAGGAATTCTTCGGCGCCGTAGCCCGACGGCTCGTGGCCGCAACGGACGGCGATTTCTCGAACACGCTCGTCATCTTCCCCCTGCGCCGGGCCGCGCGGCACCTCTGCGACCGGCTCGCGGCCATGCCCGGGCTGGCCAAACCCTTGCTGCTGCCGGAAATCGCCGCCGTCGGCGACTGGGCCGCGGGCATCGGCGCATCCTTTGCGCCCTCGCCGCCCGTGATGCTCGACGTGCTCGACCGCGTGGCCATCCTCTACGACATCGTGCGCGCCATCGCCGTGGAGACGGACCAGCCCGGGGACTTTCCCACGGACATGGCCCGCTTTTTCCCCTGGGGCATGGAGCTCTCCGAGCGCATGGAGGAGCTTTTCCGCCACAACGTGCCCGGCCGCGACCTCGCCCATCTCGAAGGGCAGGTCATGCCGCCGGCCGCCGCCCTGCTCTCGCGCCTGGGGGCCATCCACGCCCGCTATCGCGCGCGCCTGATGCGCGAAGGCCTGGCCACGCCCGGGCTGTGCCTGGCCCTTGCCGCCGAAAACGCGCGCGAGGCCGCGGCACGGTTCGCGGACATGACCATTTTCGCCTGCGGCTTCGCCATCCCCTCGGGCGCGGAAAAGGCGCTCTTCGCCGCGCTGTGGCGGCAGGGCAACCTGGAGATGCTCTGGCACGGCGACCCGGCCCTGGCCGATCCCGCCGGACGGGTGCATTTCGCCTGCCTGGAGCAGCGGCGCTGGCTCGGGGAACTCAGCGCCCGCGCCGTGGTCCTGGCCGACGGCCGGCCCAAACGCACGCGCGCCAAGACCGGCCGCGACCGCCCGACCCTCGTCCTCGACGCCGACGCCGCCAACCTCTCCTCGAAAAAACTGCGGTTCTTCGAAGGCCACGACCTCCACGCCCAGCTCATGGTCCTGGAGACCTGCCTGGCCGAGGCCCCGGACCTCGAGGACACAGCCATCATCCTGCCGGACACGGGCCTGCTCTCCCCGGTGCTGCACATCCTGCCGCGAAAGGACGTCAACATCTCCATGGGCTACCCGCTGGCCCGCTCGGCCCTGGCGCGGCTTCTGGAAAACATCCTCACCCTCCAGGAAACGGCGTTGCGCCCGGGCCGCTATCACTGGAAGGAACTCGTCGCCCTGCTGCGCCACCCCTATCTCAAGATGCTGCGCGACGGCGAAGACGCGCCGCTGCGGGCCATCTTCCACGACATGGAAGCGGCGCTGCGCCAGGGCGGGGCCTTCGTCGATCCCTTTTCGCCCGAGGCCGCGGGCGAGCCGCGCACGCCGCCCACGCCCGAGGCCCTGGCGCTGTGCCGACTCGCCCTCGAAACGTGCCTCACAGCTTTCGAGAACGTGGAAACGCCCCGCGCCCTAGGAACCGCCGTAGCCGGGCTCTGCACGCTGCTGCTCGCCCCCGAACGCTGCGGCGACGCATGGGAGCGCTTTCTCATCGACGCCGAGTGCCTCTTCCGTCTGGCCAGCGCCGTGGTGCCGGCGCTCACAGACGGCCGCCTGGCCGACGCGGTCCTGCCCCGCGACACGCTTTTTTCCCTGCTGCGCCGGCTCGTCGCCGACGAGCGCGCGCCCTTCGAGGCCGAGCCGCTCACCGGCCTGCAGGTGCTCGGCGTGCTGGAGACGCGGCTTTTGTCCTTTCGCCGCCTCTACGTCCTCGACGCCGTGGAGGACAAACTGCCGGGGAGCGCGCCCTACGAGCCGCTGCTGCCGGACCCGCTGCGCCGGCTGCTCTCCCTGCCCGACGCCCGGGAGCGCGACCTCGTCGCGGCCTACAACATCTACAGGCTCTTTTTCGGGGCCGAGGAGATCACGCTCCTCTATCGCACCGGCGCGCCCGGCGCGGGTTTGTTCGAAGAAGCCAAACCCAGCCGCAGCCGCTATGTGGAACAGCTGCTCTGGGAGGAGGAAAAGCGCCTGGGCCGGGTGCTTACCCCGGGCGAACCGCCGGTCTCGCTGATTCACCTGCCCCTTTGCCCCATCCCCCGGGCCGACGCGGCCATGCCCGTCACCCCGGCCGTGGCCGCGCGGCGCGCCGCCTGCCTGGAGGGCAGGATCTCGGCCACGTTCCTCGACGCCTACCTCGCCTGCCCGTTGCGCTTTTTCTACAAGTACCTGACGCCGCTGGCCCCCTTGGCCGAGGTGGCCGAGGAAGGCGACCCGGCTGCAGTGGGCGTGCTCGCGCACGAGACGTTGCGGGAATTTTTCACGCCCCTGCTCGGGCGCGACATCGACGCGGCGGACGTCAGCGCCACGGCGCTCGGCGACCGTTTCGAGGCGCGCGCGAAGGACGACGCGGCCTTCGCCGCCCTGCCTCCGGACGGCCGCCTGCTCCTCGTGCGCGCGGCGCGGGCGCGCCTTGGTGCCATGGCCGGCGCGCTGCCCCGCACCACGCCGCTTTTCCTCGAAACCGAGCTTGCGGCGAGCCTCGACAGCGGCGGCCGCGCCTGCCTGCTCACCGGCCGGGCCGACCGCGTGGACCGGCGCGAGGATGGCGTGGTCATCGTGGACTACAAGACCGGCGGCGTCTCGGGCGTGCCGGTGGACGTCTGGGCCGACACCGCGTTTTTCGCGCGCCTGGGCGACTTCCAAGGCGCGCCCGGCACACCCGACGCGCCGGAGCTGCTCGAGGAAGCGGCCACGCGCTTCCCGAGCGTGCAACTGCCGCTCTACTGCTGGCTCTACGCCGCCTCGCGCGGCGAAGCGCCGGCGGACGCGGTGTTCGTGGAGCTGCGCGAAACAGGAAAGGAAAAGCCGCTGTTCGGGCCGCGCTGCGACCCCGCCCTGCGCGAGGAGGCCATCGCCCGGCGCATCCCGGAACTGCTCACGTTCCTGCTGCGCCACCTGGCCACGGCGACGTCCTTCGCACCCCGCCCGGAACCCCGGCGCTGCGCCTATTGCGACTACCGCCTCGCCTGCGGCGCGGCCATGCGTTGAGGGGGGAGAGGAAGAAGAGGGAAAGGAGAGAGAAGAATGCCTCCGGCGGCCAGGAGGGGATGATCCCCTCCTGGACCTCCCCGAAGGGGGGAGAAGCTCTATGAGCGGGGATGGGGGAAGGTCACAGCCCATCCCGGAGGCGGGAGTTATTTTTCGAGGGATTCCTCGGGGGCGGCGGCCTTGGGCCGCAGGGGCTCGTAGTAGATGGCCGACTTGGTCGCCTTGGTCTTCTCGTCGTACTTGAGTTTCATCTTGATCTTCTTTTCCGGAAAATCCCAGCTCATGACCAGCCAATCGCCTTCATGGGCCGTCTGCGGCGTGCCGGCGAGCTTGGTCGTGACGGTCTTGATGATCTCGATATCGTCGTGTTCCGTCTTCATGATACGGCTGTAGAGCTTGCCGTCCACAACGCCGTAGACGATGACCGGAGCGAGGCGCTCATGCACGCCGAGCTTGCAGGGGCCGGTGTAATTATAATAGGCGACCCCGTTTTTCTCCATGAACTTCACGAAATAGTCATTGTCGTTGAGGGAGTCCATGGGCGCGCCGTACGGCGGTTTGACGCAATCGAAGCCGCCTGCGGCGGCCGTTGCGGCGCTGAAAAGGACGAACAGACAGACGACAGGCAGCATGCGGCGAATCATGAAGTCCCCCTGGGCGTGGCGGTGTTTGGTGAAGCGCTGGCGTGATTGCCTTTATATGGAAACACTCCCGGCGGCAAGACGCCATTAAAGAAACGACGTCGCAACGGCCTTGCATGCCGGTCTCCGGTCGACGAGCGGTCCGTTTTCCAGGGACGCTCCTGGACGGAATCGTTCAGGACTTCGACTCGTCCGAGCGCGGATGCGCCTTGTCGTAGACGCGCATGATGCGGGCGAGTTCCAGGTGGGTGTAGCGTTGGGTGGTGCTCAGGCGTTCGTGGCCGAGCAGTTCCTGGACGCTGCGCAGGTCGGCCCCGGATTCGAGCAGGTGCGTGGCGAAGCTGTGGCGCAGCATATGCGGGTGCGTGTGCTGGGCGATGCCCGCCTCCTTCGCCATGGCGTCGAGGATGCGCGCCGCCTGCCGCCGGTCGAGCCTGCCGCCCCGCGCGCCCAGGAAAAAGGCCTGCTCCGCCGGTGCGGTCACAAGCTCGCCCCGGCGCATGGAGTACTCGCGCAGGCGGACTTTCGCGGCGTCGCTGACGGGCGCAAGGCGCTCCTTGGAACCCTTGCCGAGCACGCGCACGATGCCCTGGGACAGGTCCACGTCGTTCACGTCGAGCCCCACCGCTTCGCTGACGCGCAGTCCCGAGCCGTAGAGCAGCTCGGCCAGGGCCAGGTCGCGGCAGGAGGCGATGGAGCCGTCGGCATGGGGGCTCGCGGCCTTGGGCGAAACGAGCGCCACGGCCTCGTCCACGTTGAGCGCCCGGGGCTGGCGTTTTTCCGGTTTGGGATTTTTAAGCCCCGCAAGGGGATCGGCGGCGACCAGCTTCTTTTGGCGCATGAAGACGTAAAACCCGCGCAGCGCCGAGAGCTTGCGGCCCATGGACGTCTTGGCTTCGCGGCGGCGGTGCAGTTCGGCGAGAAAGCCCCGGGCCGAAACGCGCGTCACCTCCCCGGGCCGGGCAAGCGTCAGGCCGCTACGGGCGAGATACGCCTCGAACTGGAGCAGATCCTCGCCGTAGGCCGCAATGGTCGCCGGCGCGTAGCCCTTGGCCACGGCGAGATGGTCGAGGTAGGCCGCCACGGTTGCCGGTCGGGCGGGCGCGGCGGCATCAGGACTGCCGCTTGTCGAGGACATAGCAGCTCCGGGGATTTTCCTTGGCCTTCTTCTTGAGCGTCATGGCCATCTGGGAAGCTTCGCCGTAGTGCGTGAGCCTCCCGTCCCGGTTGAAGACCACCGCGATGGAAATGGCCATGAGCGGAAAGGTGCGGCGGTTGCCCTCGCGGTCCACGGACTGGATGAAGCCGCGCTCGCGGTCGTCGGCGTCGTAGAAATGCGGCACGATGTCGTCGAAGCTCCGCACAACGGCCTGGCAGGCCGCCTCCACCTGATCGACGGGCAGGATGAAGACGAAATCGTCGCCGCCCACGTGCCCGACAAAGGCCTTGGCTCCGCCCACGGCGCGCACGGTGTTGACGATGATGCGCGCCGTCATCATGAGCACCTCGTCGCCCCGGGAAAAGCCGTACTTGTCGTTGAAGGACTTGAAATAGTCGAGGTCGGCGTAGGCCAGGGCGAAGTCCTCCTTGCGGTCGATACGCTCCTGGATGCGGCCGATGATGGAGGTGTTGCCCGGCAGCTTGGTCAGGGGATTGGCGTCCAGGGAGCGCGAGGCCCGGGCCAGGGTCAGGCTGATGCGGGCGCGCAGCATGGCCGCGGTCAGGGGCCGGGTGAGCAGCTCGTCCACCTCGGCCGCGCACCAGTCGATGTCCTCGGCAAGCGCCGACTCGTCCATGACGAAGGCCACGGGCAACTGGCGGTAGACGTTTTCGCTTTTGACCATGGCCACGAGTTCGAGCCCCGGGATGTCGGCAAGGGCGGCGTCCACCACAAGCAGGTCGGGAGGATCGATGAAAAGCGTCTCCACGGCCCCGCGTCCGCGCGCAAGGGCCGCGACCTCGACCTCGGCCGGGGAAAAGGCGGCGGCGAAAAGCGCGGCCAACTCGTCCCCGGGGCTGAGGACCATGATTTTCTGCGGCCTAGTGAACAGGCAAAGGGGGCGTTCGGACATGGGCTCAGGCGAAGGACAGGTCGGCGATCTCCACGAACTGGCCGCATAACTGGTCCAGGAGCTTTTCGAAGTCCGCCGGCTTGATCTTGAGGACCTTCAGGGCTTCCGGGCGCAGGTAGGTCACGCCGACGTCGCCGGAAAAACCGTACTCGAAGGAGCGCACCAGAAAATCGCCCAGATGCACGACGCTCGCCATCTCAGGGTAAAGCGGCGCAAGGTGGGGCTTGTGGTGGTAGGAAAGCCCCTCCTTGATGTTGGCCGGCAGCTTCCAGTGGTCGGCGAGCCAGGCGTTGATGCGGTCGTGGCCGAAACCCAGCACTTCGCGCTCGGCTTCGAGGTAATAGAGGTCGCGCTCGGCAACGACCCGCTCGATCTCGACCTTGAGGTCGGGCAGTTGCACCGTGGCCACGACCTTACCGAGGTCGTGGAGCAGCCCGGCCACGGAATATTCCTCGGCGTCCTTGAAGCCGAGCATGCGCGCCGTGGCGCCGCAGGCCATGGCGCAGCCCAGGCTGTGCTCCCACAGCCCGACCATGTTCTCGGTCATGACCTCGAAGACCGAGGTGGACACGATGATCGAACGCAGGACGTTGAACCCGAGCAGCACGAGGGCGTGGCCGATGGAGCTGATGCGGCCCGGAAAGCCGTAGACCGGCGAGTTGACCATCTTGAGGACCTTGGCCGAGAGCACCTGGTCCATGCTGATGAGCTTGGCCACCTGCTCGGTGGTGGAGTCCGGACGCTCCACGAGCTTGCTGACCTCGTCGAGAACCTTGGGCAGGGTCGGCAGGTCGCGCACGGCCAGGATGCGGTTTTTGCGCTCGGTGCGCAGGTCCTCGCTCATCGTCCGGCCTCCCGGGCCTTGGCCGGCGGCGCTTCGGCCCCGTCCTGCCCTTGCGCGGCCTCGGCTTCGGCTGCCGCGGCGGCCTTGGCCGCCTTGGCCGCCTCGACCATGGCCGCGCTGGCCGCGGCCTTCATGCGGAAATAGTGGTCGAGCAACCGGCGGATCTGGACCATCCACTTGTCGTCGGGGAATTTGCGGAAAAGGTAGTCCAGCCGCTCCAGACGCTTGTCAAAGGACGAGGAGCCGGCCGGCCCGTCCAGGGCCACGGGTTCGCCCTCGACCACGAGGTGGGTCACGCCCATGGAGTCGAAGCGGTCGAGCAGGCTTTCGGAAAGTTCGGAGCCGGCCGCGGCCACGGCGATGCCGTCTGGCCGGGCCACGGGCTTGGCCAGGATCATGCCCGGCCGCGCCAGGTCGAGGGGGATTTTCTGCATGGTCTGGCTGTCCTTACGCGTCCCTCGTGTAGTACATGCCCGGCAATTTCCGCACAAGTCCCTTGAGTTCCAAAAGGACCAGGGCGCGGCTCACCGCGCCGGACGCGGCGGACAGGCGCGAGGCCAGCGCGTCGATGTGCAGCCGGCCGGACTCGCCGAGCAGGGCGAACACGTCGGCCTCCAGCCCCTCCAGGCCGGAGACGTCCGGCGGCGACGGGGCCGTTTGCGACGGCGCAGGCTCTTTTGCGGGACGGGGCGGCGGCGCGGGAGACGGCGCGCAAGGCGGTACGTCGACTGAGGGCCGCACAGCCGGCCGCACGGCCACGGGCGGCGCGGCCCGGGGCGCGTTCACGAAACCGGCGAGCTCCCGGGACAGGGCGGCCACGATGTCGTCCGCCGTCTGCACCAGCCGCGCGCCCTGGGCAAGCAGCGCATGGCAGCCGGCGAAGCTCGGCAGATTCACGGGCCCGGGCATGGCGAACACTTCGCGCCCCTGCTCCAGGGCGGCCCGCGCGGTGATGAGGCTGCCCGAACGGGCCGCCGCCTCCACGACCAGCACGCCCAGGGACAGCCCGGCGATGATGCGGTTGCGGATGGGAAAGTTCTGCGCCTGGGGCGGCGTGCCGGGCGCGAATTCGCTGACCACCGCGCCCGAGGCGGCGAGCGCGCGCCACACGTCCAGGTTGGCGTCGGGATAGACCAAATCGAGCCCGGTGCCGCACACGGCAAGGGAGCGCCCGGGACCCGTCAGGCCGCCCAGGTGCGCCTGGCGATCGATGCCGAAGGCCAGGCCCGAAACCACGGTGATGCCGGCCGCGGCCAGCCCGGCGGCGATCTCGTGGGCCTGGGCGAAGCCGTAGCGCGAGCACTGCCTGGCCCCGACCATGGCCACGCACGGCCCGGAGAGCAGGCGCGCGTCGCCGACGACGTAGAGCGCCGCCGGCGGGTCGGGCAGCTCGCGCAACCGCGCCGGGTAGGCGGGGTGAAAATAGGGAATGGGGAGCAGGCCCTTTTTCGCCGCCGCTTCCATCTCGCGCCGCGCCGCCGGGGTGGACGCGCCGCGGGAGAGGGCTCCGGCGGCCGCGTCGTTGCAAAGCCCCTGCGGCCCAAAGGAGCGGGCGTCGTCCAGGGCGGCGACGGCGGAATCGTAGCGTTCGAATATGCGCTTCCAGGTCCGGGGGCCGATGCCCGGGGCATGGCGTAGGCGCAAACAGGCCTCGAGTTCGGCCAAAAAGGCCGCATCGCCCGTCCAGCCGACAGGGCCGACCGGTGCGACAGGGGGCGAGGCGACGGCGTCCGTGGTCATTTGGGCAGGGTCTGCAGTTTCTGGCGCACCACGGAGGCCAGCTCCGCGTCGGGATAATCCTTGAGGTAGCGTTCGAGCGTGGCCCGGGCGGCGGGCATGTCGCCGGCCTTTTCCTGGGCCATGGCCATCTTGTACAGGGCGTCGGCGGCCTTGCCGTGTCCGGGCCAGCCCTTGGCCACCTTTTCGAAATCCGTCGTGGCCGTCTTGTAATCGCCGGCGGCGTAGGCGCTCTCCCCCACCCAGTAGAGGGCGCTCGGGGCAAGCGGACTCGTCGGATGGGCGGCGGCGAAGGATTCGAAGGCCGCCTTGGCCGCCTTGGCGTTGCCGTTGATCGCCTGTTGCAGGGCCAGGTTGTATTCCTCTTTCTCGGCCGGGGAAGCGGCTTCGGCCGTGCTCCCCGGACGACCGCCCTTGGCGGCGTCGGCCTTGGCCGCGGCGGGCGGCGTTTCGGCAGGAGGGGACGGCGGCGCGGTTTCGGGAGACGCCGGCGTAGCCGTGGCGGACGGCCCGTACGGGACGGGCGGCGTCGCGGCCCGGTCGGCGGCGATGGCCGCCTCGGGCGTGGCCGGGGCGATACGGCCCATGGCGCGCCGGTCTTTGGACGACACGGGCGCGGGTTGCGGCCGCGCGGCGGCGGGGGG
>JAEWPX010000038.1 GCA_023399375.1 Pseudomonadota bacterium
GCGCGGCGGCGGGAGCCTTGCGCGTTTCGTCCTTGGGCGCACCCGAGGCGGCCACGGCCGCCAGGGACGACGGCACGCGCAGCGTCTGCCCTTCGCGCAGCCGCAACGGGTCCACGCCCGGATTGGCCGCGGCCAGGGCGTCCACGGAGATGTCGAAACGCCGGGCGATGCTCCACAACGTGTCGCCCGCGCCGACCGGGAAGACCAGCGCCTCGGCCGAGGCCGTGGGGCCGCCGCCCGGAATGGTCACGAGCTGCCCCACATGCATGCGGGAGGGATCGACCTCGCCGTTGACGGAAAGCAGCGTATCCAGGTCCACGCCGAAGCGGCGGGAAAGCGCCCACAGGGTGTCGCCCTTGGCCACGGGATAGAGCCCCGCGTCGCCGACGACGGCTGCCTCCTCGGCCTTGCGGGCCGGGGCCTCGCGTTCCCGGTCGGCGCGGACGACGCCGGGGAGCGCGAGCACCTGGCCCGGGCGCAGCCGCAGCGGATCGACCGCCCTGTTGGCCTGGGTCAGACGGTCCACGTCGATGCCCAGGCGACGGGCGATGGACCAGAGATTGTCGCCGTCAGCCACCACGTAGCGCTGTCCGGAGGCGTCCAGGGCCGGGGCGGATGCGACGGCGGCCTGGGCGGCGGCGTCCGGCACGGCCAGTTCCTGACCGATGCGCAGCCGGGTCGGGTCGGCGTTCGGATTGGCGGCGGTCAGGGCGGCCACGGTCACGTCATAGCGTCGGGCCACGTTCCAGAAATTGTCGCCATCGGCCACGACGTGTACGCCTGCGGCGCGGCCGGTCTTTTCGGGACGGGCGGGAGCGGCGGGCTGTTCGGGACGGGCGGCCGGAGCCTTGTCCGCGACGGCGAGCGTCGCGCCGGCCGGCAGGGCCAGGGACTGGCCGATGGACATGCGGCGCGCGTCGACGCCGGGATTGGCGGCGGCCAGGGCGTCGGCGGAAACGCCCGCGCGCTTGGCCACGGACCAGAGCGTGTCGCCGTCGGCCACCTGGTAGGCGCCGGCGGACGGAGCCGCTGCGGGCACAGGCTTGGCGACTTCGGGAGCGGCCGCAGCGGCCGGAGCCTTGGCGGCCGCAGGCGCGGCCGGGGTCCTGACGGCAACCACCACGGCGGGCGCGGCCTTGACCGGCTCGGCCTTGACCGCAGCGGCCTTGGGCGCGTCGTTTTTTGCGACTTCGACCTTGGCCGGGGCGGCCTTGGCGGCCGGAGCGGCGGCTTCGGCCAGACGCACCGGGGCGGCGGCGGAAGCCAGGGGCACGGCGTCGCGGCCATCCACGGCGGCGAGCAGTTCGCGCCGCGGCAGGCCGGCGGCGTCGGAAACGGCTTCCAGGCAGCGGGCGGCAAGCAGGCGCGAGCCCGTGCCGGAGATGTGCACGCCGTCCTCGGCGCGCAGCTTCACCACGTTGCCTTCGGCCGTGCGGGCCACGGGCGCGTACGCGCCGGAGGCGTCGGCCAGGGTATGCTCGACGTCGATGTAGGACGCGTCGGCCAGCGAACGCGCGGTCTTTTCGATCACGCCGTTGACGTGGAGCATGAGCGCGTTGAAGGCCGGGTCGCCCATGACGGGCACGCCGATGTAGGCCACGGCGGCCTGCGGGTTTTCGGCCCGGACGATGGCGTGGAGCTTGGCCAGGCGCGCGGCGTAGGCGGCGTCCCAGGCCTTGGTGCCGAAAGCGGCCTGCCCGCCGCCAAGGGCCGGCAGGGGCTTGTCGTCGTTGGCCCCGAGCATGATGAGCACGAGATCGGGATGATGCGCCTTGACCTGGGCGGCGAGCTGCTCGTCCCAGTTGAAGAAGGCAGGATTGGCCAGTCCGCTGGAGACCTTGCCCAGGTGGGCGAAGCGCACGCCGGGGCGGCCGGCGAACACGGCGTCGAGCTGCTTGCCGAGGCCGATGGACAGGGAGTCGCCCACGAGCAGGACGGACCGGGGCTTGGCCGGACTCGCCGGGCCCGACACGGTCGCGCCGGCCACGGGCAGGCCCGGGGGCAGGATCAGGGACGCCATCAATACGGCCAGGAGGAGGGCCTGACACGGGTTTCGCATGCAACACCTCGACGCTCTGTCGGCGCGCGCGTCCGGCGACCCCCATCGCCTGCGCAACGCCCCGGACGGAGCATGATAATGTAAGAAACGCGACCCGGGATGAGAAAGAAATGTAAACAGCCGGCGTCCCTGTCGCCGCGCCAAACAAGCGCTCCGGCCTCCTACAGCGATTCGTTTCCCCAACGATTCGAGGCGCTTGCTAATAGGCGCAGCCGCCATGACTGCTTTCCCATCCTGGTCTTGCACCATACCAGAACCGAAAGTCTCTTACAAGAAAAATACCAGAATCGCCGAAAAGGCGGAAAAGAAAGGAAAAAAACTAGAACTGGAAATAAATGAACGGCAGCACGCCGTCGGGGCCGAGCTTCAGGATGCAGGCCGCAACCAGCCCCAGGGTCGCGCCCTGGAGCGGAAAAGGCAACCATTCGAAGCCCTTGCGGAAGGCATCCTTGCCCGTGAAGTTGGCGAGCTGCATGGTCACGACCAGGACCACCAGGATCAGGCAGACCGGACGGAATCCGGCCCCGGTCGGATCCAGGGCCACGATGCGCGACAACACGTCCACGGCCTTGCCCGCGTCCTCGGCACCGAAAAAGACCCAGGCCACGCAGACGTAGCTGAAGGTCGTCAGCCAGCACGCGCCCGACCACACGGCCGCGCCGAAGCCGCCCGTGGCCGGGGCCAGCCCCTTGGCCGGGGCCCGCGCGGCGCGAAATTCCACGACAAGATGGTTGGCCACGAGGCCGAAGCCGTGGATGAAGCCCCAGATCAGGAAGTTGTAGGCCGCGCCGTGCCACAGCCCGCCGAGCGCCATGGTCGTCACCAGGTTCAGGTACTTGCGCACCCTGCCCTTCCGGTTGCCGCCAAGGGAAATGTAGAGGTAGTCGCGCAGCCAGAGGGAAAAGGTGATATGCCAGCGCCGCCAGAAATCGCGTAGCGAACGCGAGGAATACGGCGAGTTGAAGTTGTCCGGCACGTCGAAGCCCATGAGCAGCGCCACGCCCTGGGCCAGGTCGGAATAGCCCGAAAAGTCGCAGTAGATCTGCGCCGCGTAGGACAGCACGCCGACAAGCACCGCGGCCGAGGAAAAGCCCTCGGGCGCGCCAAAGGTGGTGCGCACGATATGCTCGGACAAGTAGCTCGAAATGATGATCTTTTTGAGCAGTCCACGCGTGAGCAGGTAGAACGCCCGGGTGAAATCCACACGCTCGACGCGCGCCTTCTTGAGCTGCGGCAGGAAATTGCCGGCCCGCAGGATCGGGCCGGACAGGATCGTCGGGAAAAAAGCAATGAAACAAAAGACTTCGACGAGGCTGCGCTCGACTTTCGCCGGATCGCGGTAGACGTCGATGGCGTAGCTCATGCCCTGGAACGTGAAAAAGGAAATGCCGATGGGCATGATCACATCGAGCAACGGCACCGGGTTCCCCGCCGAGAACACGCGGAACACCCAGTCGGCGGAGATGTATATCATCTCGTAATACTTGAAGAAAATGAGCATGCCCAGGGAGAAGGCCACATAGAGGATCAGGCAGAAACGCCGGAACCGGATGTCGGAAGTCTCGGCGAAGACCACCGCGAAAAACCAGGTCAGAAAACTGAAGACCAAAAGGATCAACAGAAATTTGGCATTGAACGAGGCGTAAAAGACGTAGGAGGACACCAGCAAAAACAGGCGGTACGGCCCGGCAAACCGGCGAAGGATCCAGTTAAGCGGCAGTATCGCTGCGAAAAATAACGCGAATTCGAAGCTTGTAATATTCATCAATGGGCTCGCTGGTCCTTCCTGAATTGCGGCGCAGGCTAGCGTCGCCGCCGCCAAAAGGCAACCGGATTGGCATCGCCGTGCATGGCCCCGTCAGGGAGCCGACACCCCGAATACCGATAAACATCCTGAAATAACGGTAGGATAATGAAGCATCGTTTCGGCCCGGCCCTTGCAAACTCCAAGCAGGCCCCGGCCGGACGATCCGGCGGCGGCAAACCCGGAATCGCCATGCCAAACGCCACGCCCCCCTCCCCCGCACGCCGCGCGCGCCGGCTGCCGGCCGCTCTGCTCCTCGCGGCGGCGCTTCTCGCCTCGCCGCGTACGATGCACCCCGGTCTGGCCCTGGCCGCCGTACCCGGCCCCCTGACCACCGGCGACGACGCCCTGCGCGCCCTGGTCTCCGGCCTCGACCTGCGCGACGCGCCATCAGACGCCGATACGGATGCCGACAG
Organism: Pseudomonadota bacterium; assembly: GCA_023399375.1. Classification (GTDB taxonomy): domain Bacteria; phylum Desulfobacterota; class Desulfovibrionia; order Desulfovibrionales; family Desulfovibrionaceae; genus Solidesulfovibrio. The sequence goes on from JAEWPX010000038.1 coordinate 4,280, forward strand.
GCACGCCGTGCGCCTGGCCGTCGCGCCCTACGCCGTGCGCCTGGCCGTGGACAAGGCCGCCGTCCATCCCCAAAGCGGGCCCGTGGCCGTACGCCAGGACGACCACCTGGGCTCCCTGGGCGAGCCCCTGCGCCTCGTCTCCCTGGCCCCGGCCCAACTGCCCGAAAAGGCGGAGGAACCCGCGCCCAAACCCCGGGAAACGGCCGACGCCGCCCCCCCCGCCGCGAAGGAAGTCGCCGTCAAGAACCCGACGACGCTCCCGGCCGCGCCCCAGCCCCGCGCACCGCAACACACGCCCGAGGTCGCCGTGGCGACAAGCGGCCACAGCATCCTCGTGGCCGGCGATTCCCTGTCCATCTACCTGGCCGACGCCCTGCGCCCGTTGCTCGCCGGCCGGCCCGGCACGACGTTTTCCGCCAAAGGCAAGGTCTCGAGCGGCCTCGCCCGGCCCGACTTCTACGATTGGGAACGCGAGATGACCGCATCCGCCACAAACGTAAAGCCGGATACCGTGGTCATCATGATCGCCACCAACGACAACCAGACCCTCACCCGGCCCGGCGGCTCCAAAGTGGCCTTCGGCCGCCCCGGCTGGGACGCCGAATACGCCCGGCGCGTGCGCAGGCTCGTGGAACTCGCGCGCCTGGGCAATCCTCACGCCCGCATCTTCTGGGTCGGCGCGCCCGTCATGGCCAACCCCAGGCTCAACGCCGACGTGGCCGCCATCAACGCCGTCATCGCACGGCAGATCGATGCCCTGCCCGGCTGCCGCTTCGTGGACGTGCGCCGCACCCTGGCCGACGCCGGCGGCAACTACGCCGCGACCCTGCCTGCACCCGATGGTCCGCGCGCCGCCCGTACCCCCGACGGCGTGCACCTGACCGCCTACGGCGCGAAATTGCTCGCAAACGCGGCGCTGACCTCCATGAGCCCGACCCTGGCCGCCCTCGAAAGCCGCTGATTCTTTACCCGACCCGCCCCGCGTGGTAGTGCCGGCCCATGGAAACCACCCTGCAACAAATCCTCAAGGTGCAGCTCGCCATCCTGGCCGAATTGCGCCAGTTGCGGCAGGCCCTGGCCCCCCAGGCCGCTGCCGCCGCGCCCCAAAAGGCCGCGCCGACGCCCGAAGCCGCCCCCGCGCCGCAGCCCGCTCCCGTCACGCCCGAGCCCGTCGCCGCGACCGAATTCCCCGAGCCGATCACCGTCGCCGCTCCGCAAGCGCCCAGCGCCCCGGAACCGCTGCCTCCCCTCGCCCCGCCGACGCCCTCCTCCGCCACCATGCTCACTCCGGACGAACTGGCGGACCTCGGCGGCCAATTCCTCGATCCCGGACAGAGGCCGCGCGCCCGCACCAAATCCGTCGTCGCCTCGGACCTCAGCGAATCCATCCTCAGCGACATCAAAGCCAAAAACAAAGCCAAACGCAGCGCCTTCTCCGAGTTCGAAAAATTCGGCCGCGACCGGTAATGACTGGGGCGCTGCCCCAGACCTTGCCAGGGCTCTGCCCTGGACCCGCCGGGGCTTTGCCCCGGACCCCA
>JAEWPX010000080.1 GCA_023399375.1 Pseudomonadota bacterium
CGGGGGGGGGGGGGCCGGCGGGGGCGGGGGGGCGCGGCCTCGGGGGGCCCGGCGGGGCGGGGGGCCCCTCCGGGACCACCCCGAAAAATGGGAACACTGCCATTGCGTAAGGAGGGCGACCAGCGCATGCGCTGCGACGGACCGGCAAGGGAGTCCAGAGGGCGGTAGCCCTTTGGCCGCCGGAGGCGTCTCCCCCTGCCCCCCTTGCTCCACACGCAACAAAGCCCCCCCCCGCGACGGCGTCACGGGGGGGGCTTTGTTTATGGATCCCCAGCCAAGCAGGGACGCATGGTTGCATCGGCTGTGGAGAGAGGGGAGTCATTACAGATTATTATTGACAATTATATATAAAAGAATTTATTTTGGATGTGGCTATGCACAGGCGTTCGCGATGGGCATTTCGCCTGTCTGTCCGAGGGCTGTGCTGCATTCGAGGAGTCGGTTATGAACATTAAAAAGGCGGGGTTGGCTGTTGGGGGGTGCTTGGTTGCGGTGCTGTGCTTTCTGGGGAGAGGGATTGACCGGCTAGGAAGCCTATGCTCGATTTTTGGGGCAGAGGCAGTCGAACTCCCGCAGAAAGCGCTGAAGACTTACGATAAGATCGGGATGAAGGGCCTTTGGGCCACTGAGAGCTCCCAAGCTGATAGGCGCGAGGCGAATGCTGAGATTGCCGACGCGCATGGCGCGGGCACGAAAAAAGATACGAGTACACCTGCGGCGACCCCTCAAAAATTCGAACAGAAGTCACGCAAGCACAGTAATAAGAAGTTGCCATCGGCCGAACCGACTTCCAGGGAATTGGCTCAAAATCAAGTCAAGGAAAAACGTCGCTCGGTGGCTAAGAAAAAAGAGTCTGTTGCAATGGCCGCGACCGACGTTCGGAACATAGAGCTAGCCAGCCAGCGGCCACAACTCCCCGCATGGACGCAGGAAAGCGCGGGGGGAGGCATTCCGGTCCCGTTCCAGGGGGCGCGGGTTTCGCCCGCTCCATCGCCGCAGGTTGCAGTGGCCCCTGCGCCGCAACCGCTGCCCGTCCCTGCGCCGCGAGTCGCGGTCTCTCACGTATCGAAGGATTTACGGCAGTTCTTGCAGGATACGGCGTTGCCCGACGAGCCTGCAGGGGGACTGTCCCCCTCGCAGCAGTACCAGGCCTTCCGGTACTTCGAGGAGGGCTTGCCGCTGTTTAAGCACGCCGTCCTGGACTACAAGCACTATGTGTCAGGGCCCTCGGGCTATGCCAGTGCGACCGTTGCGGAAGCGAGGAAATCCATACGGCAGTTCCTCGCCCTGTACGACAAGCATGCGCCATACCTTGGCGGCTATGCCAGCAGCAACGATCTCGTGGAAAAGTACGCAATATATATCAATGTCGGCAGACGCATTGCCGCCGGCGAGTAAAGGTGATCCCATGAAATGGTTCACCGTGATCTTGTGCGCCTGTCTGCTGTGTGCGTGCGTAAAGAACAGGCAGCCGGTAGAAATTCTACATGAAGCGACCAAACCCCCGGTTGCCGTCCAGGCAGTGCCTCAGAGCCAGAGAGAAGATGTCGTGACCGGCATCCAACCGGCGGCGAAACCTCCCAGTAGGGCTGCCGCCGGTATGGTATACCGCGTAGTTGTACAGGGAAAGTCCGTGGCCACCGCCTTTGTGGTAGTCACGGCGAATCCCAGGTTGTCCGGTTTTTCCGTGCTTGTCACTGCAGCCCATGCCCTAGCCGATGTGCAGAGTGATTCCTCGGCGGGATTGACCGTGGAAGGTGTTGGGAAAATGGTGCTCCCCGTCGTGCGCCACGTGGTTTCCAAGGATATTGACGCTGCAGTTCTTATCGTCAAGGCGTCATTGCCAGCGGCACCTGTCGGCAAGGGCGCAGCCGTGGATGCCGTCTGCCACAGTGAGAACTATTCCTTCTTTCCACCCATGATCGCGCGTCCACGCATTCTTTCTAAAGGCTATATCATAGATACTACGGAAAACGATATATGGGCCTTTCTCATGCCTTTCGCACAGGGAGGGAGCGGTGCGCCCCTCATGGTCGGCGGGGCGGTGGTCGGACTCGTCAATCAGAAAGTGCTTGATGAAAACAAATACCCCACAGGGATCGTCCATGCGCTCACTATGCAGTCTGTCATGCGGTTTGTTGATGCTCTTCGTTAGCATGTTCCTCGATGCCTGTAGTTCACTGGAAATAAAGCAACAAGAGCCGGCAGAAGTGCCGGCGCTAATGAAAGCCTGTCCACGACTCAGCGATATTGCGGGACACATCGAAAAAAGGGAATATAATGAGCTCAGCGAGGCGCTTCGTGGGTGCATTACTGATGAGCAGATACATACAACCTATAACGGTGTTTTTGCAGATGGTTATAAGTACAAGTTCTTCTTGGAAGCGTTGGCGGCCTATGCTTCCTATCACGATTTTCTGATGGTTCTTAGCTTGCGTGCCCGCCTGCCGTTCCTGTCGCCCGAGGCAAAACGCATTTTGAACGACTATGAGGCATTGGCGGGAGATAGCGACCGCTTTGCCTTGTTCAAGGAGGTCATGCAGTGCGTGCTGACCCTGCCGGATACGGCCCAGCCTTCGGCTTGCCTCGCCAGGTATGGCGACGCGATCAGCCGTTCACCGGTTGCCGCCGTGTATCAAAAGGCTTTCGGCGACGGGGGCCTTGATGTGCTGGGACGCCGGGCAGCATTTCCCGCGATCTTCTGCAATAAACGACGCCAGAAGAAAGCCCCCCGCGACGGCGTCGCGGGGGGCTTTCCTTATCGGGCTGCGGACGGCTAGCGGGCCACGTCCTGGGCGAAGTCGTCGATCCAGTAGATGCGGTCCGCCCGGCACTGCAGGTCGGTGGAAACGCCGTTTTTGAACACGAGCAGCTCGAATCGCTTGTTTTTCTCCGTGAGGTACTCCACGGCGTCGAGCAGGTCGCTGTCGCCGGAGGAGAGGATGAGCGTGTCGTAGTTCTCGATGTGGGTCAGGGCCAACGTGGCCAGGCCCACGTCCACGCCTTTTTGCTGTTCGCGGCTCAGGCGGTGCTTGTGGTCGTTGGGGCAGGACACCGGCACCTTGCGGCGGCACTGTTCGCAGTAGAGTTCGCTGATTTCGCTCGAGCGCAGTTCGTAGAGCTTGGTGATGATTTTCGGGCCAAGCGGCGGGGCGCTGCGCATCCAGTTGTAGAAGGCGATTTGCGCATCAGGAGTCGGACTCGGCACTGAATTGAGATAATACGCTCTCCAAAGAGGGGATTCAACTTCCAGCTTGTTTCTCAGTTTGACATAATCAATGCTGTAATCGCGACTGTAGATGGATTGTCCCCGATACATGTAGCCGGCATCGATCAACCAGAGCTTGCGTTCATTCATAGGCATTCCTTTTTCGTTTTTTTATGGCCTCGCGGAAGGGCAGTCGTTGCGGCAAGCAACGACTGCTTTGCTCCTCCCATTATACATGAAGTATAGGAATGCGGAAGAAGAAAAGTCGAGAAATCGGCTAACTTCTTTATTTTCCAGGAGATTGGAAAAGAGGCTGGCGGGACTGGCCGACGCGGCGCATTGCTCTCCGTGAGGGAAGGCGGCGCGCCGGCGCGACAGGATGTCGGATCGGCGCGCCGCCCGAAGGAGGGCGGATCAGGCTTTGCGCAGCGTCACCCAGACGCCGTAGGCGTCCATGCTCACGGTGGCGTCGGCGATGCCGGCCTCGGAAAGGACGCGGGGCAGATAGCCCTCGGCCTTCCAGTTGTTGCGCGTGTCCTTTTCGCCGTCGCCGGTCCATTTGGGCCGCATGGCGCGCACTTCCTCGATGGGTTGGTAACGGCTGAAGCCGCAGCCGACCATGCCCGCGCCGCCCGGGGCCAGCACCCGGTAGAGCTCGGCGAAGGCGGCCACGTGGTCGTCCCAGAAGGGCACCGAGCCGCGGCTGATGAGCAGGTCCACCGATTCGCTCTCCAGAGGGATGGACGTCACGTCGGCCTCGAGGAAACGGAAGCGCTCCTGCGGCAGGCCGTGGCGCGCGACGTTCTCCCGGGCCAGTTCCAGTACCTCGGGCTTGGCGTCGAGGCCGACCATGGCCAACGGCGTGATCTTGGCCAGTTCGATGATGACGGCGGCGCTGCCCGTGCCGACGTCCAGGCACAGGCCCGTGGAAACGCCGAGGTCTTCCACGATCTGGCGGGCCAGCAGCGGATACATGGGCGCGAAACGGTGGTTGGCGTCGTAGACGTAGAAATCCCGGTCGAACGTCGATTCGCTCATGGCGGCTCCTTGCATGCGTGTGGCGTGTCAGGGCGCGACGGACTTGCCCGAAAGCAGCGCGTCGGCCTTGGCGTCGGTCAAATCGACCTGAAGGAAGAGTTTGAAGAACGCCTTGGTTTCCTTGACCATGTCGTAGGGAAAGACTTCAGGATAGAGGGCGCTCGCCAGCCATTTGATGCACAGCAGGCGCATGAACGACGGCGGCCGGTCGAACCAGCCGAAGGGCGTGTCCGGCAGCAGCAGCACGCGCCCGCTTTTGACCGCCGGAATCTCGCTCCAGGCCGGCGAGGACAGGATCATGTCGCGGCACTTGGCGTCCTGGGTCAGGATGACCTGGGGCGCGAAGCCGACCACGTCCTCCATGGCCACGCAGTCCATGCCGTAGCGGTTGGTTTGCGGCTTGGCGTAGACGTTGACGCCGCCGGCGAACTTGAGGGCCAGGGTGTGGAAGGAGTCCGCGCCGTCGGTGTAGAGCCCGTCGCCGCCCTCGGCGTAGTAGACGCGCAGGCGTTTGGTTTCGGGGATCGTGGCCAGGCCCTTGCGGATTTCGGCGAGGGTGGCCTCGGCGTAGGCGGCGAGCGCTGCGGCGCGCTCGGTGCGGCCGAGCGCGGCTCCGAGCACGCGCCAGGCCGGGGCGTAGTCCTCGGGCGACTCGCTGTCGATGGCGACGACCGGGATGCGGTGTTTCTTGAAAAAGACGTTGAAGGCCGCCTGCGGCTTGGCCATGGAGCCCGTGACCACGAGGTCGGGCTTCGCGGCCAGGATCGCGTCCTTGTCCGGCGTGACGTCCTTGCCGAAGAACCCGCCGAGCACCGGCAGCTTTGCGGCGCAGGGCGGGAGATACCCGGCCGTCGGCGGATAGGGCGGATAGTTCCAGCCGGCGAGCAGGCAGGGATCGATGGCGTAGACGAGCAGGGCGTCGGGCGGGGACAGGGCGTAGACGCGCTTGGGAGCGTCGGGCGCGACGACCTTGTGCCCCGCCATGTCGGTGACGGTGCGGGCGAAAGCCCCCGCGGCCACGGACAGGACGGCGCACACGGCCAGGACCTGGGCGAGGCGGAGGCTCCGGGAAACGGGTCGGCGCATGGGCGGTTCCTTCTTGCGCGAAGGCGCGATTGGCGGCGATGCCGCGCAATGGTTGCCGCCAGCATAGCGCGTCCCGAGGGGGCGGGGCAACGGGACAGTCGTTTTCTTTGTGTCGTGATTCAAAATGGTTGCGGGTTGCCTGGCGACAATGGACTGTCACGGGAAGTCTGGGGCGCGGGTGTTTGCCGCGATACGGGCGCTTTTCGGGACGAAGTGGCCGCAAGATGTCTGTGTCTTTTTGCGAATGAATGAAGGGTGTGTCTGCAGCGACATGGCGCGGCGCGCGGCAGGACCGCCTGGGGCATGGACGGAAGCGGCGACTCGCGTCAGGTTCTTTCCGGTCGGCTGCGGGATCGCGATTTACTCAAGAGCGTGATTTACGATCTTTTTGCTCGATATTGCATGAATATTTCATCCTTCAAACGGCATGTCATGGTATTGTTTCATGCAAATCCAGCCTATGACATGAATAATACAATGCGCGTGATGGCTTTCCTCGTGCGCCAAAAAGGCAATATTCTGAAATGAAAGGATAAAAATAAAGGTTTCCGTTTTGCTGTCACAATAACGGTTTTGTAATCTTCCTCGCGAGTCCTTTCGCCAGGGACTCGTCGGCGGCAACGCGCCGTGTGCATGGCGGAGTACCACGCGTGAGGGAGGAAAGATGAAAAAACTGATCGTTCTGGCTTTGACTTGTGCCGCAATTCTGGGGCTCGCCGCGACAGCCCCCGCCGCCACGGAAGTGCGCATGGTGGGGGACGCCCTAGTCTACGGCGTGTATTACTCCAACCGCAATTTCACCGGATGGAACCCCGCGGTCTGGACTTCGGCTGGCGGCGCCTACAAGGGCGCGGGCGCCAAGACAGAGGAAAGTTTCCAGATATGGGAGCGTTTCCGCGTGCGCACGGACTTCATCGCGAGCGAAGCCGTGAAGTTCCGCCTGGCGCTCAAGGTGGAGGACACCTGGGGCCACGGCACCTTCACCGCGGCCAATCCGGACGTGGCGGTGATGCCCTACCAGGCCTTTCTCCAGTTCAAGGTTCCGAACTGCGCCGCGGAGGTCACGGCCGGCCTGCAGCGCGTGGACCTGCCCCAGAGCAAGCTTTTCTACGCCTCGCCGGTATTCGGCGACAATGCGGCCGCCCTCGTGGTCAAGTCGCCGCTTGTCGACAAGACGCTTTCGGTGGTGGCCGGTTTCGGGCGGCTCATCGACACCAACCGCACCTATGACGCGACCACCACGCAGGTGGGCGACGAGCTCGACCTCTACTTCCTGGCCCTGCCCATCACCGTGGAAGGCTTCAAGGCCACGCCCTGGGGCGCGGTGGCCGTCGCCGGCAAAAACGCCAACTACTACACCAACAAGAGCTCCCAGTACGGGTCGGCTTATTACATCGACGACCTGGCTTCGGCCGGAACCTTCCTTTCGCCCAAGCTGTGGAAGAACGACCAGAACGCCTTCTGGTGGGCCGGCGGCGCGTTCGAAATCACCGCCCTCGATCCTGTCAAGTTCTACGCCGACGTGATCTACGGCACGGGCGCGCAAAGCGACCGCAAGAAGAGCCGCCGCGAAGGCTGGTTCCTCGACGTCGGCGCGGAATACACGGGCTTCGACGTGCTCACGCCGCAGGTGTTCGGCTGGTGGTCCACGGGTGAGGACAAGTCGACCGTCAACGGCTCCGAGCGCATGCCCATCGTGCGGCCCAACTGGGGTCCTGGCAACGGCTTCCTTTTCGACGACAGCCAGGCCCTGGTCAAGGACTCCAACGTGGGCATGAGCCCGGTCGGTTCCTGGGGCATCGGCGCGAGCCTCGACAACATCTCGTTTATCGAGCGGATGACCAACCGCCTGACCTTCATGTACGTGGGCGGCACCAACTCGGCCCGGGCCATCCGCTATTTGAACGACCTCATGGGCAGCAACCCCTACTTCACCATGGGGCGCGACCTGACCGTCAACGAGCATGTGCTGGGCGTCAACTTCGACACCAAGTACATGATCTACGAAAATCTGGCCGCCATCGTGGAGACGGGCTGGGCCCACGGCGAATTCCAGCAGAGCGTCTGGGGCCACCGCCTGGTCAACCAGTCCCGCGACGGAGACACCTGGAAGGTGTCCTTCGGCCTGTCGTACAAGTTCTAGCCCGTCGCGCCCGGGGGGGGACGGGACAGCGCGCGTTGCCCTGCGGCCGCGGCCTTCGGGTCGCGGCCGTTTTTTGTGTTGTCGGGCCGTCGCCCATTGTGGGTGTTGTGACTGCCTTGACAAAACCGACCGGCTGGTTTTTTGTGCCTCATGGGTGAAAACCACAGGCGTAAGAAGCAGCCGCAGCAGGTCCGGGAGCAGGCGCTCGAGGCCGCGGCGCAGATCATCGTGGAGCGGGGGCTCGGCGGGCTGACGCTCGAGCTCGCGGCCCGGCGCGCCGGCATCAGCAAGGGCGGGCTGCTGCACCATTTCCCGAGCAAACAGGCGCTGCTCGACGGCGTGTTCGGGAGCATCACCGCGTCGTTTGAAAGCGCCATCCTCGCCTGCACGGCCCGGGACGCCAATCCGCGGGGACGTTTCACCCGGGCTTACGTCGCGGCGACGTTCGAGCCGCGGCTCGGGGAGTACGACAACGCGCTGCTTGGCGCGTGCGGTCTGGCCATGAGCCGCGATGCGGCGCTTTCCGCGGCTTGGCACGCCTGGGTCGAGGCGCAACTGGCCACGCACGGGGAAGACCCCGAAAACATGCTGGGCCGCATGCTCCGCTATGCCGCGGACGGCATGTGGCTCGAGCACTACGGCGCTTCCTCGGACAGGCTCGCGGCGCGGCGCAAGGCCATGGCCGCGTATCTGATGGAACTTTCACAGGAATTGTAAGGCACGCGCGAACAATCGCGGGGGGCGCGTCACGGCGCTACCCGCGCGCAAACGGCGGTTCCCGCGTCCCTGCGGCGCGGACCGCAAGGGGCATCCCATGTCCAAGTCGGTTGTTTTCATTCAAGGCAGCCCGCGCGAGAACGGCAACACGCGGGCGCTGGCGGCCCTGGCCAGGGAGACGCTGGCGCTATCGGGCATCGCGTCGGCCGAAATCGACGCGACGCGGCTTACATGCCGCCATCCCGGCTGCATCGCCTGCGGCCGCTGCCAGGATGGGCCGGAGTTCCGTTGCCACGTGGACGACGAACTGGCCCGGGCCGTGGCCACGCTGCCGGACTACGACGCCGTGGTGCTGTCCACGCCCGTGTTCTGGCTCGGGCCCACGGCCCAGGCGAAAATGTGCATCGACCGCATGGCGAGCCTCGTCAAATGCTCGGATGCAGGCGCACTGGCCACGCCGCTGCGCGGCAAGATCCTGGGGCTTTTCGCCACAGGCGCGACGGAGCGGGACGAGAACCTGGACATCCTGGAGCGGCAGTACCGCGTCATGGCCGAATATCTCGGCATGCCGTTCGTTTCCGCGCTGTTCCCCTTCTGCGGCGTTCCTGCCGGGCAGGCGTCGGCCGACCCGGAATTCGCGGCCGTGGCCCGGGATTTCGGCGTCCGGCTCGCCGGGATGCTCGACGGTCGCTAGCGGCGCGCAGGGCTCGCTACGCCCCGTTGTCGGCTTGCGGCGGCCCGAGCGGGCGGCCGTCGGCCAGGGCGACGACGTAGCGCGCGCCGAATCCCAGGCGGTTGTCCAGGTAGCGGATGCGGCTTGGGCGAAAGCGGTGGGGCACGACGGAAGCCGTCTTGGCCGCCGTCTCCCCCGTGCCCGCGAGCATGGCCGCGGCAAAGGGGAATTTGGCCAGGTAGGCGGCCGTGGCTGCGGCCTTGGCCGCAAGCCCGGCAACGGGGCGCGCCTCGCCCTCCAGTTGCAGGCCCCGGATGTCGCGCCAGGTGGCGGCCTCGGGGTGCACGGTCGCGGCGCAGGCGGGGTGCGCGGCGAGGTTGCGGCCGTGACGCGAGGCTTTTGACGAGAAGAAAATGAGGTCGTAGCCGCGCGGCGCGAAATAGACGTCCGTGGCCCAGGGCCGGCCGCCTGCGCAGGTGGCGAGCGTCATGGCCGCCACGGAAGCGAGCAGTTCGCACACCGCCGTGGCAAAATCCTCAGGCGTCATTGGGGCGCCTCCTCATGCCGCGTCCGCGACAGCAGTGCATGCCCGCGCAGGCGATGACGGCATCGCCTCAGTATCAAGGGCGCGCCGCTAGGCGTCATGGCCCCAGCGCCGATACAGGTCGTGGACGATGCCGAACTGGTCGAGCACCTTGCCCACGGTCTGGTCCACGATGTCCATGACCGTCTTCGGGCCGTGGTAGAAGGCCGGGGCCGGGGGCAGGATGACGCCGCCCATTTCGGTCACGGCCGTCATGTGGCGCAGGTGCCCGAGGTGCAGCGGCGTCTCGCGCGGCACGAGCACGAGCCTGCGCCGCTCCTTGAGCGTGACGTCCGCGGCCCGGGCGAGCAGGTTGTCCCCGAGCGACAGGGCGATCTGCGCGAGCGTCTTCATGGAGCAGGGCGCGACGACCATGCCGTGCATGGGAAAGGAGCCGCTGGCGACCGGGGCGGCGAGATTGGCGTGGTCGTGGACCACGTCGGCCAGGGCGCGCACGTCTTCGGCGCGGCGCTCGGTTTCGAAGCCGAGCGTCACGGCCGCTCCCGGGCTTAGGATCAGGTGGCTTTCGACATCCGGCGCGTCACGAAGCGCCTCGAGCAGGCGAATGCCGTAGACGACGCCGCTTGCGCCCGTGATGCCGACCAGAAGACGCTTCATACGGCCCCCTCCCGGTTATTCTTCCGCATCGCTGCGGTATTCGTACGGTTCGCCCAGTTCCTCGGCGCGCAGGGCGCGGCGCAGGATCTTGCCGCTGCGCGTGCGCGGCAGGGACTCGCGCAGCTCCACGCCGCGCAGGATGACGATGGGCCCCAGTTCCCGGCGCAGATGGCCGCGCAGGTCCGCGGCCAGGGCGTCGGCGTCAGGAAAGACCCCGGCCCAGGCCGGATCGGCGACCACGAACGCCTTGGCCACCTCGCCCTTGATCTTGTCCGGCACGCCGATGACCGCCGCCTCGGCCACGAAGCGGTGCGCGCAAAGCGCGGCCTCGATCTCGGCCGTGCCCACGCGGTGTCCGGCGATGTTGAGCACGTCGTCGGCGCGACCCTGGATCCAGTAGTAGCCGTCCTCGTCGCGCCGGGCCACGTCGCCGGCGAAATACACGCCCGGGATCTTCTCCCAGTACGCCTCGCGGTAGCCGGCCTCGTCCCCGGCCAGGCCCGAGAACATCCCGGGCCAGGGCTTGCGCAGCACCAGGAAGCCGCCCTGGCCGGGCGGCACGGGCGCGCCCGCGGCGTCCACCACGTCGGCGGCGACGCCGGGCAGGGCCTTGCCCACGGAGCCGGGCTTGAGCACGGAAATCGGCATGGGCGCCAGCATGGCCATACCGGTTTCCGTCTGCCACCAGGTGTCGAGGACCGGGCAGTTGGAGCGGCCGATGTGCTTGTAAAACCACATCCAGGCCTCGGGGGAGAGCGGCTCGCCCACGCTGCCTAAAAGGCGCAGGGTCGAGAGGTCGCGCTTCTTGGGATACTGCGGGCCGTAGCGCATGAGCATGCGCACGAGCGTCGGCGTGGCATAGAAGATCGTGGCCCCGTAGCGCTCGATGATCGCGGGCAGGCGGTCGGCTTGCGGGTAGAGGGGGTGCCCTTCGTAGAGGATGACCGTCGCGCCGGTTAAAAGCGGTCCGTAGACGCCGTAGGTGTGGCCGGTGATCCAGCCGGGGTCCGCGGTGCAGAAGTGGATGTCCGTGGGCTTGATGTCGAACACCGTGCGGAAGGTGTGGTGCGCGCCGACCATGTAGCCGCCGTGGTCGTGGACCACGGACTTGGGCCGGCCGGTGGTGCCGGAGGTCGGCAGCCAGAAGAGCGGCTCCCCGGCCTCCATGATCTCCGTGGCCGCCTCGGGCGATTCCTGGCGCAGCAGGTCGTGGTAGTAGAGGTCGCGCGGTTCGCGCATGTCGATGTCGTCGCCCGTGCGCCGCACCACGACCACGGTTTCGGCCGTGTCGCCGCGCACGCCCTCCAGCGCCTCGTCCACCACGCTCTTCAAATTGATGCAGCGCCCGCCGCGGTAGAAGCCGTCGGCCGTGACGAGCACCTTGGCCTTGGCGTCGTTTATGCGTTCGCGCAGGAACTTGGCCGAGTAGCCGGCGAAAACGAAGACGTGCACGGCCCCGATCTTGGCCGTGGCCAGCATGGCGACCACGGTTTCCGGCACGGGCGGCATGTAGAGGCACACGCGGTCCCCGCGCGAGACGCCAAGGGCGCGAAGCGCGCAGGCGAAGCGGTTCACCTCGCGGTAGAGCTCGAAGTAGGTGAATTTGCGGCAGTCCCCGGCCTCGCCCTCCCAGATCAGCGCGAGCTTGTTCTTCGTCCAGATGTGGACGTGGCGGTCCAGGGCGTTGTGCACGATGTTGCCGCGCGCGCCGGGGAACCAGCGAAAGTGGGGGGCGCGGCTGTCGTCGAGCACGGCGTTCCACTTGCGGTGCCATTCGAGCTCGAGCGCCGCCTGTTCCCAGTAGGCGCACGGGTCCGCTTCGGCCAGGCGGTAGGCCTCGGCCAGCTCCGCCGGCTTGACGTTGGCCTCGATGACCGTGGCCGGGGCCGGCCGGAAGACCCGCTCCTCCACGAGCAGGGCGTCAAGCGTTGCGGGCGTCGGCATCCGTGTCCTCCTTGCCGGGGCGCAAGGGCGGCCCCGTTACAGTCCGAGAATCTGCTTGAGTTCGCCGATGCGGCGGCGGCCTATGGGCAGCTCGATGCGCGTCTTGCCGGCCGTGCGCAGCATGAAGTTGCCGCCGGGAAGCGTCGCGATTTCCGTCACCTGGTCCAGGTTCACGAGGTATTTGCGGTGCACGCGGAAAAACCGGTGGGGCCGCAGGCGCTCCTCCAGGTTTTTGAGGCGGTAGGACGTTAAGAGCTTCTGGCCTGCCGTGTGCACGAAGGAATAGTCCTCGTAGGCCTCGATGAAAAGAATCTGCGTGTACGGGAGCAGGATCGTGCGCCCGTCCAGGGTGATGGGCAGCTTTTCGATGTCCACGGGCCGATCGTGTCCCATGTCCCAGGCCTGTTTGAGGGCGGAGAGGAAGCGGTCCTCTTCTTCGCCCTCGAGCGGCAGCTGCACCGTCTCCTCGGCCTCGCCGTCCTCGTCCCCGGCGGTCGCGGCCATGCCGGCGGGCCGCCATTGCGCCGGCGGGGCCTCGCGAAAGGCCGGCTTGTAGCGCGACAGCCGCTCCAGGGTCTGGGCGAAGCGCTGGGGCGAAAACGGCCAGAGCAGGTAGTCCGCCGCGCCGAGCTCGAAGGCGCGGAAGGCCTTGGCTTCGTCGGCCGCGATGAAGATGAGCCCGGGCTGGCGTTTGGCGGCGGAAAGCGCCTCGGCCAGCTCGAAGCCGCCCACCTCGCCCGGCAGGTCCACGCCGCAAAAAAGCAGGCCGTAGGGAATGGCACGCAAGAGCTCCGACGCCTCGTAGGCGTCCACGGCCTCGCCGAGCACCCGGATGAAGTCCGCTTCGGCCAGGCGTGCGCGCAGGGCCGTGCGCACCGCCGGGTCGGGATGGACGAGCAGGGCCGGGATGCGGTCCATGGCCCTACCCTTGCTCCGCGCGGAAATAGGAAGGCTTGGCCGCGGTCGCGCCATGGGCCGCTTGCAGGCGCGCGGCGGCGTCGGCCGTATTTTCGACGGCAAGCACGACGTCCGCGCCCAGGCGAAACGCGGCCAGGGGATCGCCTTCCGCGAACGCGCCGACCACGATGACGGTCATGGCCTCGCGCACGCGCCCGGGCAGGGCGGCCACGGCGGCAAGGAGCGCCTGCGCCCGGGCGTCGTCGCCGGCGCTTGCCGGGTCCGCGACCAGGACCAGGGCCGGGCGGTGGAAGCGCACGTCGGCTGCGACCTGATGCGCATCGCGCGACGCGGGCAGGACGTGCCAGCCGGGCGCGGGAAAGGCCGCGGCCACGGCCTGAGCCCAGGGGGCGTACGACCCGCCCGCGCCTTCAGGGACGTCCGGCAGCGCGGTCAGGACCAGCGCCGCGC
>JAEWPX010000127.1 GCA_023399375.1 Pseudomonadota bacterium
CCGCCGCCCCCCCAGGCCCGTCGCCCCTTTGGGGCGAGTTTGAAGGAATTTTACGTTTGAAGCCTTTGAAAAACCTTAAAGGAAATTTTCTTAAAATGCGGCGCTTCGCCCCATTTCCGAGACCACAGACCCCGACGCCCCGCCCTCCGACCACGCCTTCACCCGCTTACCCATCCCCCGCCGGGGAGGTCCAGGAGGGGGTCACCCCCTCCTGGCCGCCGGAGGCATCTTCCTCTTCCTCTCTTCCCCTCTTTGCCTTTTCTCTTCCCCCTCTACAGGCCGAGCAACCCGCGCAGCGTCGCCAGGGACAGATGCGCTTCGATGGCGTCGGCGAGCCGGTCGAGGGCGGGGTCCAGGTCGTAGGGCGTCGGCTGTGCTATGGGCGGCAGGTCGCGCCGGCTGCGCAGGTCGTTCAGGAAGCGGCGGCGGAAGGCGTCGGCGTCGAAGAGGCCGTGCAGGTAGGCTCCCCAGACGGGCAGGTCGGCGCGGGAGAAGCCGATGGCTGCGCCGTCCGCGCGGGTGACGGCCACGGCGAGTCCCGGAGAGGTTGTGGTGCGGCCGTGGTGGATTTCATAGCCGGTGAGCGCCTCGTTTGTGGGCGTGTGCACGGCTTTGGTGCTCGTAAGTGTTTTTTGGGCGCAGAGTTCGGTGGAAAGCGGCAGGAGCGCAAGGCCTTCCTCGCGTTCGCGGCCCGATTCCAGGCCCAGGGGGTCGGCCACGTGTTCGCCGAGCATCTGCAAGCCGGCGCAAATGCCGACGACTTCCGTGGTTTTTTCCCGCGCCAGGGCGGCGATGGCCTGGGCGAGGCCGGTTTCCTTGAGCCAGTGCAAATCGGCCAGGGTGTTTTTGCTGCCGGGCAGGATGAGGGCGTCGGGCCGGCCGAGCTCGCCGGCGTTTCGCACGCGCCGGGCCAGGACGTCGGGTTCGGCGGCGAGCGCGTCGATATCCGTGAGGTTGGAGGCGCGCGGCAGGTCGATGACGACGATGTCCAGGCGTTCGGGATCGGGCGCGGGCCTTTTCGCGAGCACGTCGCCGTCCTTGAAGCTGACGGAATCCTCGTCGGGCAGTCCGAGGGCATATATATATGGAATGACGGCCAGCACGTCGCGCCCCGTGGCCGCGCGCAGGTAGGCGTTGGCCGGGGCGAGCAGGGAGGCGTCGCCGCGAAAGCGGTTGAGGACGTAGCCGGCCACGCGCGCGCGGTGGCTTTCGGGCAGGCATTCCATGGTGCCCCAGAGCGCGGCGTAGGCCCCGCCCCGGTCGATGTCCGCGGCGAGGAGCACGCGCGCGTCGGCGTAGTCGGCCATGGCCATGTTGACCATGTCGTGGGCTTGCAGATTGACCTCGGCCGGGCTGCCGGCCCCTTCGAGGATGACGGCGTCGCACTCGCCGGCCAGGGAATCGTAGGCCGCCTTGGCCGCGGCGAAGGCCTGCGGCTTGTACGCGATGTATTCGCCGACCCGCATGACGCCGACGGGCTTGCCCATGACGATGACCTGGGAGCCCTTGTCCGAGGTGGGCTTTAAAAGCACCGGGTTCATGCGCGCGTCCGGGGCCAGACCGCAGGCTTTCGCCTGCACGATCTGCGCACGCCCCATCTCCAGACCGTCCGGGGTGACGCCGGAATTGAGCGACATGTTCTGGGATTTGAACGGCGCGACGCGCAGTCCGTCGCGGGTAAGCGCGCGGCAGATGCCGGCGCTAAGCACCGATTTGCCGGCGTTGGAGCAGGTGGCCTGCACCATGAGCGCCGGGGTTTTGCGCCGGGGGAGATAGGCTGGCGCGGCGGGCGGGTCGAGCACGGCGGCGAGCGCGTGCAGGATGCGCGCGGTTTCGGCTTCGGGGCGCACGGCCACGCGGACATAGCGGTCGGAGAGGGCGTGGAAGTTGGCGCAGTCGCGAAGCGCGACGCCGTGCTCGGCAAGCGTGCGCCGGCAGACTTCGGCGGAAGGGGGCGCGCCGGCCGGCAGGCGTGCGAGCAGGAAATTGGCGGCCGCGTCCGGGATGACGGCGAAGCCCAGGTGGCTGAGTCCTGCGGCCAAGGCTTCGCGCAGGGGGGGCAGGGCGGCGCGGGTGCGTTCGAGGAATGCCGTGTCCTCCAGGGCGCGCACGCCTACGGCTTGCGCCAGGGCGTTGACGGACCAGGGCGGCAGGTTGGCGCGCACCCAGCCGGCGAGGTCGGGGCTGGCGGCGAGGAGCCCCAGGCGCAGGCCCGGCACGGCAAAGGATTTGGTCAGCGAAAGCAGCACGGCCACATTGTGCGGCCGGTCCGCCCCGGCCAGGGAGGCGAAGCCGGGCACGAAATCGGCAAAGGCCTCGTCCACCACGAACAGGCTTTGCGGATGGCGCGCGGCGAGTGCGGCGATGTCTGCGGCCGGGACGACCTTGCCCGTGGGGTTGCCCGGGCTGCCGAAGATGACCAGGGAGGGCGTGCGCAGGGCCGCGTCCACGTGGTCCAGGCGCAGGGCGAAGTCGTCGAACTCCACGGCCGCGATGCGCCGCAGGTCCATGCCGGCCTTGTGGCAGGCCGTGGGGTAGTCGGCGTAGCTCGGCGTGGGGATGACGGCCCGGGCCAGTCCCGTGGCGCGGGGCAGGGCGAAGAGCAGCTGGCTCGTGCCGTTGCCGGCCGTGAAGTGGGACGTCGGTGCGCCGTAGCGTTCGGACGCCGCCTCGATGAGCGCGGCGCAGTCCGGGTCCGGGTAGTGGACGAGGTCCGCGACGGCGGCGCTTGCGACCTGGCGCAGCCAGGGCGGCGGCCCGAGCGGGTTGATGCTGGCCGAGGCGTCGAGCACGTCCCGGGGATCGCGTCCCGACGCTGCGGCCAGGGCGCGGACATTGCCGCCGTGGGGAAAAGACTGTTTCACCGCACCGCCTTTTGCGGCAGCACGAGCATCAGGTACCAGCCCGTTTCGCTTAAGCGTGTGGCGAGCACCGTTTCCTTGCCGCGCGTGAATGCGATGGGCCATTTGCGCTCGCCTTCGGCGCGCTCCAGGACCATCTCGGCGGCGTCGTTGAGGGCGTCGTCCGGGGAATCGACGTTTTTTTCCTGGCCAAGCGCGGCCAAGCCGCGGTCGGCGCGGAAATAGACCACGGCGTCGCCGGCCTTGGTGCTTTCCTTGACGATGAAATCCGCGATTTTCGGGTCGCTGGCCGCGATGGCCTTGCCGCGCCGGTTCATGAGCACGGCCTTGGCTCCGGGGATGGCGGCCAGGTCGGCGAGCACGTTTTTCGAAAGTTGGGCCAGGGTCACGTCACGCGAGGCCACGCCGAGAAGCGCGTCGCCGTCGTAGACCGGGCAGGCGACCGTCACCATCATGCCCGCGCCGGCGAGGTCCAGGTAGGGCGATTCCCAACCGCAGGCTTTTTTCTCGAAATCGGCGGCCGTGTAGAAGCCCTTGTCCGTGGGCTGGTAGTTGTTCACGGCCTCGGACAGGGGCAGGTAGGGGTAGATGCAGAAGTTTTGGCCCGGCGTGGTCAGGTAGACCCAGGAGAAGGGCAGGGCGTCGTGGGCCGCGGCCATGGCCGGGGCCAGCCGCGTCATGGCCGAAAGCGCGCGGAAGGTCTCGTCGGTGAAGTTCTCGCCGTTGTAGAAGTAGAGCGCCTGGCAGGGGGCTTGCGCTTGGGGGTCGGGACCGCAGGCGCTCGCGGGGGCGCGGAAGGCGACCGTGCCGTCCTTGACGGCGTAGCTTTCCAGGAACCGGGCGCGTTCGCCCGGGGCCAGGGCCTGGGCGTCGCGGTAGAGCGCCGCGTAGGCCGCGCCCAGGGCCTTGGCGCTTTGGGCCACGGCGGCGAGCTGGTCGTTGAGGCGACCCGCGGCTTCGGCGATGACGGCGCGGGCGAGCGGCCCCGGTTCGGCCGCGCGGCACGGGACGGCCAGGGCGAGGCTGGCGAGAATCGCGAGAATGGCGGGCAAGGCTGTATGACACATGGCGGACGCTCCGCGTGTGATGGTCGTTTACTGCACGATCAGGTGCCAGAACACGGTGAAAAGGCCGAGGATGATGCCGACCACGGCGACGGTGAAGACGATGTCCGGGGTCACGGAAAAGGTTTTCGCGCCGGTGTTGATGCAGCGGCGGACGTACCAGAAGCGCCAAGTGGCCACAACCATGACGAGCACGCCCACGGCGAAGGTGGAGAGCGTGATGGCGTCGGTGTGCAGGTGCTTTTGCGCCATGCCCTCGAACATGGGCACGTGCTGGATCTGGCGGATGAAGAAGTCGAAGCGCTCGATGACGAAACTGAAGCCGAAAAGCGCGAGCCCCGTCCGGCACCAGGCGAGGAACGTGCGCTCGTTGGCCAGATGGTTTCTTTGCCAGGCGAGGAGCACCTGCGGATTGGAAAGGTCGTAGGCCGGGTTGTGCGGCGGCGCGGGCGTCGTCTCGGGCATGGTCGCTCCTTTGGCTGAGGCTGGCCTCAGATAGCGCGGCGGCGCGGCCGGGGTCAACATGGCGGGGAACGGCGTCTGGCCTTGGGAAGGTCGCGAGGCCATACCCAGGTTTTCGTGGAATCGTCGCCGCCTCGGTTGCATTTCCCCTGCAATGGAGTAGTAGGGAAAGACTGGCCCTTCTAAGACTCCCGCAAGGAGGCAGTCATGCATGCGGACGGCGTTTTGGAAACAGCCTTGTCGCCTTGGTGGCGACGAGGCGTGGTTTTGGCGTTGGCGGTCGGTTTCGCGCTGGAAATCCTGATTGCTTTCCAGGCGTACAGGGGCGCTCCCCCCATCCCGGAGACAGTGCTCGATCCGGAAGGGCAGGTCGTGTTCACGGGCGCGGAAGTCACGTCCGGACAACAGGTCTTTTTGAAATACGGGCTCATGGAGAACGGGTCGATCTGGGGCCACGGCGCGTATCTCGGTCCGGATTTTTCGGCCCTGGCCCTTCATGAATTGGGTCTGGCCGTGCGCGGCGAAGCGGCCCGGAGTCTGTTCGGACGCGACCTGGAAGCACTTTCGCCGGACGAGGCCCGGGCCGCGGGCACCCAGGCCGCTCGGATACTCAAGGAAAACCGCTACGATCCCGCACGCGGCGTCCTGACCTTCACGGCGGCCGAGGCGCGGTCCTTCAAAAGCCAGATCGCCTTCTGGACCGACTATTTCGCCGATCCGGCCGCCAACGGCGGCCTTCCCGCCCGCTACATCCGGGACGCCGGGGAACTGCGCCGACTGACGGCCTTTTTCGTCTGGACGGCCTGGGCTTCCATCGCCAACCGTCCGGGCACGGACGCTTCCTACACGAACAATTTTCCCTACGAACCGGAGCTCGGCAACACGCCGACCAGCGAAACGGTGCTCTGGAGCGCCCTCAGCCTCATCACGCTCCTGACCGGAACCGCGCTGGTGCTGTTCGCCTTCGGCAAGTTCGACTATCTCGGGTGGAAGGGCACGGGCGAACACGTCCATCCGCAGATGCTGCCCGGAGCGGCCACGCCGGGGCAGCGGGCCCTGGTCAAATACTTCGTGGCCGCGGCCCTGCTCTTTCTGGTCCAGGTGCTGCTCGGCGGCGCGACCGCCCATTACCGCGCCGATCCGGGCAGTTTTTACGGTTTCGACCTGAGCGCGATCCTGCCGAGCAACATCCTGCGGACCTGGCACCTGCAGTCGGCCATCTTCTGGATCGCCACCGCGTTCGTGGCCGGCGGGCTGCTGCTGGCCCAATCGTTGGGCGAAAAGGAGCCCCGGGGGCAAGTCCCGGCCATCCACGCCCTTTTCTGGGCGCTGGTCCTGGTCGTGGTCGGCAGCCTGCTCGGCGAACTGGCGGGCATCAGGCAATGGCTGGGCGACGCCTGGTTCTGGTTCGGGCACCAGGGCTGGGAATACCTCGACCTGGGGCGGGCCTGGCAGGTGCTGCTGGCCGTGGGGCTTGTGGGCTGGGTGATCCTGCTGCTGCGAAACGTGCTGCCGGCCCTGCTCGACCCCGAACGCCGGGAGATCACGTCTTTGTTCCTGCTGGCCGCGCTGGCCATCCCGGTCTTTTACCTGCCGGCCTTTTTCTTCGGCTCCGCGACGCATTTCACGGTGGTGGACAACTGGCGCTTCTGGATCATCCACCTGTGGGTGGAAGGGTTTTTCGAGTTGTTCGTGACCGTGATGGTGGCCGTGACCTTTTTCAGGCTCGGCCTCGTTTCGCGCCAGACCGCCGCGCGGGTCGTCTATCTCGACGCCATTCTCTTCCTGGGCAGCGGCATCGTCGGCACGGGGCACCACTGGTATTTCAGCGGCCAAAGCACCCTCAACATGTCGCTCTCGGCGCTTTTCTCGGCCATGGAAGTGGTGCCGCTCACGCTCCTGACCCTGGACGCCTGGGATTTCGTCAAGCTCACCCGCTCGCGTTGCGACGTGTGCGGGCAGGCCGTGAACATCCCGCACAAGTGGGCGTTTTATTTCCTGATGGCCGTGGGGTTCTGGAATTTCGTCGGCGCGGGCATCTTCGGATTTCTCATCAACCTGCCCATCGTGAGCTATTTCGAGGTGGGCACCGTGCTGACGCCGAACCACGGGCATCTGGCGCTCATGGGCGTCTTCGGCATGGAAGCGCTGGCGCTTATGGTGCTGACGTTCCGCCAGGTGCTACCCGACGCCCAGTGGGCCGGGCCGGAGAAGCTCATACGGATCTCGTTTTGGGGGCTCAATATCGGCCTGGCCATGATGGCCGCCGGCAGTCTCTTCCCCGGCGGCGTGCTCCAGGTCTACGACGTGCTGCAACACGGCTACTGGCACGCCCGGAGCCTCGAATACCTGGGCGGCGGCCTGCCTCGGCTCCTCGAATGGGCCCGGATGCCCGGGGACGTGGTCTTCATCGCCGCCGGCGCGGCCCCCATGGCCGCTGCCGCGTTTCTGACCCTCGTGCGCATGCGCCGTCGCGGGGCCGCGGCGCAACCCGCGCCCTGACGCAAAAAGGGGGCCGGACGCGAACGTCCGGCCCCCTTGCGGTAACTTTCTAAGGAAGCGGTGCGGCCTAGTACATGCCGCCCATGCCGCCCATGCCGCCGCCGGGCATCGGGGGCATGTCCTTTTTCGGCTCGGGCTTTTCGGCGATGGCCGCCTCGGTGGTCAGGAGCAGGCCGGCC
>JAEWPX010000160.1 GCA_023399375.1 Pseudomonadota bacterium
GGCCGGCCCCCCCACAACTTCAACACAACCCCCCCCCCCCCCCCCCCCAATTCCACACCGAAGGAGGTCGTGATGAGCGAAGCGTACGACGCGCTCAAGGCGCGGGAGCAGGCAGCGATCATGAACACGTACGGCCGGTACCCCTTGGCCATTGCTTCGGGCAAGGGCTGCCGCCTCTACGACTGCGACGGTCGCGAATACATCGATCTTCTTGGCGGCATCGCCGTGTGCAACCTGGGCCATTGCCGCGAGGAAATCGCCGAGGTCGTCGCCGCCAAGGCGCGCGAGCTGGTGCACGTGAGCAACCTCTTCACACAGCGCGAGCAGATCGAGCTGGCCGAGGCGCTCAAGAACACCTGCCACGCCGGCAAGGTCTTTTTTTGCAACTCCGGGGCCGAGGCCAACGAAGGCGCGATCAAGCTGGCGCGGCGCTACATGCGCACGGTGAAAAACCGTGACGCCTACGAGATCATCACCCTGACGCACTCCTTCCACGGCCGCACCCTCGCGACGCTGACGGCCACGGGACAGGACAAGATCAAGTTCGGCTTCGATCCGTTGCCGGAGGGCTTCACCACCGTACCCGCCGCCGATATCGAGGCCCTGCGCGCGGCCGTGTCGCCGAAGACGGCGGCGGTGCTGCTCGAATGCATCCAGGGCGAAGGCGGCGTGTTGCCGCTGCCGCAGGAATACATCACGGCCGTGGCCGCCCTGTGCAAGGAAAAGGACATCCTTTTCATGTGCGACGAGGTGCAGTGCGGCATGTGCCGCTCGGGCAAGTTCTGGGCGTTCCAGAACTACGGCGTGGAGCCGGACGTCTTCACCTGCTCCAAGGCCCTGGCCAACGGACTGCCCATGGGTGCGGTGCTGGCGACGGACGCGGTGGCCGCGGGCTTCGTACCGGGTTCCCATGCCACGACGTTCGGCGGCGGCGCGCTGGTTTCCGCGGCGGCGACCAAGACCCTCGCCATCATGCGGGACGACCGGCTGGCCGAGCGGGCGGCGCGCATGGGCGATTTCGCCAAGGCGCTGTTCGAGGACGTGCGCACGCAGTATCCGGACAAGATCGCCGCGATCCGCGGCATGGGGCTCATGCTCGGCATCGAGCTGACCTTTCCCGGCGGCGAGGTCTGGAAGAAACTGCTTGGGCGCGGCTTCATCCTGAACCTGACCCAGGACAAGGTGCTGCGGCTCTTGCCGCCGCTCGTCATCGAGCAGGAAGACCTGAAACGCTTCGCTTCCGCCCTGGCCGACGTGCTGGGCGACATCTAACCCGTTTCCCGCCGAGGGGGTCCGGGGGGCATCATGCCCCCCGGCCGTCGGCGGCGTTCTTTCCTTCTTCTCCCGCCCTAGCGAAACGCCCGCATCACGAACGTCCAGGCGGACTTGAGCACGCTCTTGACGCCCTTGCGCCGGCCCATTTCCAGCAGGATGGACAGGCTCTGGCCGGGCTCGCTCATATACTTGATCAGTTTCTTGCGGGCCACGCGCTTGGAGAAGATGCCGTACCAGCGGTCGATCTCCGCTGCCGGCAAATCGGGATAGCCGACCACGCAGGAGCCCATGCCGTCGAAGCTCGTGAGGTCCTTGGCCACGAGGTAGCCGTGCTCGCTGGCCCAGGCGTACATGGGCGTGCCGGGATAGGGCACGGCCTTGGACACCTGCGCCGTGTCCGCGTCGAGCTCCTCCATGAAGGCCAGGGACTTTTTGATGCTGGCCTCGGTCTCGCCGGGCAGGCCCAGGCAGAAGGTGGCGTGGGTGCGGATGCCGAGCTCGCGGCACCACTTGACCACCTGGCGGCACTTCGCGAGGTCGAGCGGCTTGCCGATGGCCTTGAGGATACCTGGGTCGGCGGATTCCACGCCGAACTTCATGCCGATACAACCGGCGTCGGCCATGGCGGCGAGCGTTTCGCGGTCCACGAACATGGCGTCGCCCATGACCGTCCAGGGCACCTTGAGCCCGCGCTTCTTGATGGCGGCGCACACGCCGAGCACGTGGGACTTTTTCACCACGAAGCTCTGGTCGTCGAAATAGAACTGCCGCGCGCCGAAGCGTTTCACGCAGTATTCCATCTCCTCGGCCACCTTTTCCGGATCGCGCGCGCGGTAGCGCGGCGAGGCGTACATGATGTGGCGCTCCTGGCAGTAGACGCAGCCGCAGGGGCAGCCGCGCGAGGAGACGATGTTGATGCAGGGCGAATAGAGCGTGAAATCGGGATAGATGGTGGCCGGGAAATCGTCGCGGTCCGGAAAGGGCAGGCTGTCGAGATCGGCCAGCAGTTCGCGCCGGGGCGCGACCAGCACGTCCCCGTCCTTGCGGGAGACGAGGCCGGCGATGTCCGTGAAATCGTCTTGCCCGGCGAGCAGCGCCTCGACCACTTCCTTGACCGTGAATTCGTATTCGCCGATGGCCGCGAAATCGAGACAGTCGTTTTCCTCGAGCAGCGCCGCGGCGGCCACGGTGGCGTGGTTGCCGGCGACGAGGATCCTGCAGCCCGTGGCCTCCTTGACGGCGGCCAGGAACCTGAGGTCGTCGGCCAGGGTCAGGGCGGCCAGTTCGGTGACGAGCAGGTCGGGCTTGCGGTCGGTCACGGCCGCGAGCATCTCGACGTCGGTGAGGTCCATGACCACGCCGTCGAGGCCCGAGCAGGAAGCGGCGGTGTCGCGTTTGCAAAGGGCCAGGGCGTAGGCCAGCCAGAAGGGGAAGGGATAGTAGTCGACGGATTTGGCGTAGCCGATGGTCATGGGCCAGCGGGAACCGGCCTTGATGAAATGACGCACCTTGCCGTCGGGATCGACCTTGACCCCGGCCAGGTTGGCGAAAAGGACGTTCATGGGGGCTCTGCTCTCCTTTGGCGGCCAAAAGCCGTTTCGTGAGGTAGCATTTGCCCCCCCAAAGATAAACCCCGGCGCTTAACGCAACTCCCGCACCCGCACCTCGATGCCGGAATCCTTGAGCAGCGCGACGAGCTTTTGCGGATCGGTCTCGCCGTAGTGATAGGGATAGAGGATTTTCGGCCCGAACATCCGCGCGGCGTCCGCGGCCATCTCCGGCGTCATCGTATAGGGCAGGTTCATGGGCAGGAAGGCGACGTCGATGTGCTTGAGGTGCGCCATCTCCGGGATGTTTTCCGTGTCGCCGGCCACGTAGACGCGCACGTCGCCGAAAGTGAGCACGTAGCCGTTGCCCCGGCCTTTGGGATGGTAGGGCACGCCGGGCGTGCGCATGTGCGCGATGTTGTAGGCGGGCACGGCCTCGACGGGCACCCCGGCCACGGTCGCGGTCTGGCCGTTTTCGAGCACCATGCCCCGCCCGAGCGCCTGCAGGCACGCCCCGGACAGCACGAGCGGCGTGTCCGGTCCCGTGATCTTGGCCAGGGCCTCGGCGTCGAGGTGGTCGGAATGCTCGTGGGTGAGAAGCACGAGGTCCGCCGGCGGCATGGAGGCGTAATCCCCCATCTTGCCGTAGGGATCGACGTAGATGTTCTTGCCGTCGTACTCGAAGCGCAACGAGGCGTGGCCGATGAAATGGATGCGAAGCGGCCCGCCGGACGTCTCGATGACGTCGCTCGCCGCAGGGGACGCCGCGAGCGCCTTGGCCGGCGCGGCCAGCCCCAGCGCCAGCAGGCAGGACAGTGCGATCAGTGCCGCAGCCATGGGACACCTCCAGAGGTTTACGTGCTTTCTAGCAGCGTTTGCCCCCGGGGAACAAGCCTTGTCCGGATTGCGTCCTTGAAAGAGGCGCGGCCGCAACGAGCGACAGCCGGCTGGATGCGCCGCATTCCCCCAGCATTTCGCGACAATTCGCGCAACGCCGCTTACGCCTCGCTGCGGTGCCGGATCTGGTAGCGGGTGGACGGACCACGCCCATCCTTTTCCAGGATGCCGCGCCGCACGAGATCCTGCAGATCGTGCTGGGCCGTGCGCTGGGGCACGTCCCCGCCGGCGATCTGGTAGTCCTGGCGGGTGAAGGGGCCGTGTTCGAGCAGAGCGCGCAGGGCCTTGCGCTGGCGGCCGGTGAGCGGCGCGTCCAGGGACGGCGGTTCCGCCGCAGCCTCGGGTCGGGGTGTTTCGCCTGTTGGGCCGGCGGCCGGGGCCTCGTCCTCGAAGTGGATGTCCTCGGCCAGGATGAGGTCGCGCTCTGCCATGGCGGCGGCGCGGATGATGCAGTTTTTCAGTTCCCGCACGTTGCCCGGCCAGGGATGGGCCTCCAGTTTGTCGAGCGCGCCGCGCGACAGGCTGAGCTCTCCCTTGCCCATGCGCCGCGCGGCCAGGCGCAGGAAATAGCCCGACAGCACGGGGATGTCCTCGGCGCGTTCGCGAAGCGAAGGCGTGGACACGGAAAGAACCTGCAGGCGGTAATAGAGGTCTTCGCGGAATTCCCCTGCGGCCACGAGCTCCTTGAGGTTGACGTTGGTGGCGGCGATGACACGGGCGTCGAAAGCCGTTTCCTCGTCGCTGCCGAGCGGGCTGATGCGCCGCACGGACAGGGCGCGCAACAGCGCCTGCTGCACGCGCGGCGAGGCGTTGCCGATCTCGTCGAGCAGCAGCGTGCCGCCGTCCGCGGCCAGGAACGCGCCCTTGCGGTCGCTTTTGGCCTCGGAAAACGCGCCTTTGACGTGGCCGAACAAGGCGTCCATGAGCAGATTCTCGTCCAGCGCCCCGCAGTTGATGGAAATAAACGGCATGGGCGCGCGGTCGCTCAGGCGGTGGATGGCTTCGGCCGTAAGCTCCTTGCCCGTGCCGGTCTCGCCGATGACGAGCACGTCGGCATCCGTGGCCGCGACCTTGCGGAGGCGTTCGAGCAGCCGCAACATGGCCGGCCCCTCGCCCACGAGGTCTTCGAGCTTCTCTCCGTCCAATCCTTTGCGCGATCTTGGCGCGATCAGCGGAACTTTCTCCTTGGCGCGAACCGAGCGCAGGCGTTCGTCCCGGACTTTCAACTCCATTTCTTTGGAGAGAACCGCGGCGATGAGCCGGTTGATGGAGCGCTTGAGCGTGGCGGACTCGAGGTCGCTGTCGGGTAGGTCGAGTTCGTGGAGGCACCCCTCGTGGCGCATCTGCCGCATGGCCTCGGCCAGTCGCGTCAGGGGTCTGGTGATGAAGCCGGCAAGAATCACGATGATCGCGGCCAGGGAGACGATGGCCCCGAGCGTGGTCAGGAACATGATGTTGATCTGGCCGAATTCCGCCGCGCGGGGCAGGAGGCTGCGGTCCACGTAGATGATGCCACCGACGATCAGGGGCTCGCTGGCGCCGGCTTCCTTGAACCGCACCGGCGCGTAGCCGACGAAATCCTCGCTGGAAGCGAGCTTGGGAGGCCCGAAATCCGGCTCGCTGCGCTCCATGCCGGAACGCCCCTGCTGCAGGGCGGTGAGGATGCGCCAGTAGGCCTCGTGGCGCGGCCCGGGCCGGAACGCGCCATCGTAACCCGGCTTGCCGTGGTCGCCGGACAGGTTGCTCTTGACCTCCTCCGCGGACAGCGGGCGCGCGGGCTCGTCCACGTTCTCTGACTGAAAGAGCATCCAGCCCCGTTCGTCCACGAAGATGCTCTGGCGGTTTTCCGTGGTGCGGCTGAACCCCAGGAGCGGCGAGCGGTTGGAATTGTAGAGCGACAGCACGTTGCGCACGGACCGGGCGTCCACGGACAGGATCAGGTAGCCGGAGACGCCGCCGCCGGGGGCGGCCACGGGCGTGGACAGGCGCAGCACGGACAGGCTGCGCTGGCGCGGGGCCACGCCGAGTCCCGTGGGCTGGTAATAGACCTCGGTCAGATCGGACAGGGAGACCTGTCCCGGCGCGCTCTCCAGGGCCTTGCGCGACACCACGAACGGGCTGTTGCGGGCCTTGTTGGCCACGTCCGCCGGCACCTCCTCCACGCCTTCGTCGGTGCGGATGAAGGCGAACTGCCGTTCGTTGTCCTCGCCGACGAAGGCGGCCTCCGCATAGAGCGCGCCTCTGGCCGCGGCCGAGGCCTCCATGAAATCGCGCAACCGTTCCCGCGTGACGGGACGGTAGGCCAGGGAGAGGATGTCCTCGCGGCAGCCTTCGAGCAGGCTCTCCACCTCCCGGGCCTGGGCCAGGGTCAGGATGAGCGAGCTGCGGCCAATGGCCAGTTCAATGTAATAATTCGAAAAAAGATTGAGGATCAGGCCCGTGGCCATGAGGATGCAGACTGCGGCGGGCACGAGGAACACGAGCAGCTTCTTGCGGATGCTCCACTGGGAGAGCCCTTCGGCATAGAGGTCCGAAACCTCGGCGCGATGGTTTCGCCGAAAGAGGTTGAGCATGCGTCCTCCACGGGCCGGGCCCTGTTGCGGGAATGGCGCGATCACTCTGATCTGGCGCTTGTAATGCGCAAAACTCCATGCGCGTTGTCAAGCGCTTTTTTTCACGAAAGTTAAAAATACAACTAAAATAGATAGATAATTGCGCCGGCACGCCCCTTGCTCAAAGCTGCGCGTTCACATGCGCCAAAACGCGACCAAACGCGACAAGGAGGTGGGTACATGAAGATTCTCGTGGCTCTGGATCAATCGAAGTTCGCCGAGACGGTGCTCGCAAAGGCCATCGCCATGGCCAAGAAGCTGGATGCGTCCCTGTCCATCATGACGGTGGCCGAGGACTACCTCGACATCGGGGACTACCTCGACGTCGAGTCCGTCACGCAAAAAGTCTACGAAGCGACCAAGGCCGCCGCGCAAAAGTACGCCGACGACGCCAAGGCCGCCGGCATAGAGGCGGAAGTCATCGTGGAGCAAGGGGTTTCACCGGCGGACCTGATCATCGCCCATGCCAAGAACAAGGCGATCGACCTCATCGTCGTCGGGCATCAGGGGAAGAAGGGGCTGCAACGCTTCCTGATCGGCAGCGTCGCCTCCCGCATCGCGACCCATGCGCCGTGCTCGGTGCTCGTGATCCGTTAACCAAGAAAGGGGGCTGACATGCTTACGAAATGGAAGGCGCTTCTGGCGGGCTTGACCACGTTTCTGCTCCTGGCCCCGGCCGCGGCCTTTGCAGCCGGCGGCGGCGGCGCGCCCATCGTGATCGTGGCCGACACGCGCAAACTGACCGGCATCATGGCCTGGTGGGCCAATCTCTATAACGAGTCCCACCTCTACTTCACCATCATGACCGTCATCCTCATTCCGCTCATTGGCGTGATCTTCGGCGTGCTGGCCGATATCGTCATGCATTTCATCGGCATCGACCTGAAGTCCCGCGACCTGGCGGAACACTAGAATAACGCCCTCAGGCAAAGGAGCACGACATGGACTGGCTGTACATCCTCATGCCCATCGCGGGCGTCAAAATTTTCTGGCCCGGCCTCATCATCCTCGGCATCGGCGTCGGCGTCATCGGCGGCTTCTTCGGCATGGGCGGCGCCTGGATGGTCACCCCGGGCCTCAACATCCTCGGCTTCCCCATGGCCTTCGCCATCGGCACCGACATCGCGCACATGGCCGGCAAATCCCTCATTTCCACCATGCGCCACGGCAAGTTCGGCAACGTGGACTACAAACTCGGCTTCATCATGCTCTTCGGCACCATCGCCGGCTTCGAGGTCGGCGCGCAGATGATCATGTGGCTCGAGCGCATCGGCAAGGTCGACATGGTCGTGCGCTGGATCTACCTGGCGCTGCTCGCGCTCATCACCTGGATGGTCTTCGCCGACGTGGCCAAGCGCAGGGCCAAGGAAAAGGCCGCCATTGCCGCCGGCAAGGAAGTGGACAAGCTCGCCACGGGCATCGAGTGGCACAAGACCCTGCACAAGATCAAGATCCCGCCCATGGTGCACCTCAACGTGGCCGGCATCTACTGCTCCGCCTGGCTGCCCATCGCCGTCAGCTTCTTCACCGGCTGGCTGGCCGGCATCCTGGGCATCGGCGGCGGGCTGATCCGCATGCCCTCCCTGATCTACCTCGTCGGCTGCCCGACCCACGTCGCCGTCGGCACCGACCTCTTCGAA
Organism: Pseudomonadota bacterium; assembly: GCA_023399375.1. GTDB lineage: Bacteria > Desulfobacterota > Desulfovibrionia > Desulfovibrionales > Desulfovibrionaceae > Solidesulfovibrio. Next base: position 7,972 of record JAEWPX010000160.1, read on the forward strand.
GTCATGATCTCCGGCCTCTACGGCGCGGCCTCCTACACCTACAAGGGCCGCACCGAGCTCGTGGCCGCCATCATCATGCTCATCGGCGCGGCCATGGGCGCGCAGGTCGGCGCCGTGGCCACCAAGTACATCAAGGGCTACGGCATCCGCATCGCCTTCGGCATCGCGGTAATCGGCTGCGGGATCTCGGTTCTGCTGAAGCTCGTGCCCGTGTACGTGCCCTCCATCAACAAGGTGTGCGACACCATCGCCACCTACCTGATCCTTGGCCTGGTTTCCGCCCTGGCCCTCTACATCACCGTGAAGATGGTCGAAGGCGCCAAGCGGGAAATCGCGATGAAGAAGGCCAAGGCTTAACGCGACAACCGACCGTAAAGGAGAACGCCATGCTCACGATATACCGCAAAATGCTGCTGGCCGCCCTGCCCGTGCTCCTCCTGGCCGGCTGCGTGGATTACGGCAAAGTGGACCAGGGCCGCACCGTGGCCATCGACATGGAGAAAAAGACCCTGACCATGATCCCCAACATGTCCACGGACCCGGCCAAGGGCGACTTCAAGCTGCCGGCCCTGACCTTCTCCTACCCGACCGATCCGTCGGATATGGGCCAGGAACCCAAGCCGGGCCTGCGCATGAAGCTCGACACCGAAAAGTCCCAGATCGTGCTCTATGATCCGCAGAAGAAGAGCTTCGACACCATCGCCATCCAGATCGTGGACAAGCAGGAAGGCATCGACTCCAAGCATCCGCTGGTCTTCGACGAAGCCAGCGGCAAGGCCAAGCCCTTCCCCGCCGTGGACAAGGACAAGAAGACCGTCACCATCTACTCCGGCTCGCAGAAGATGCTCGTCACCTTCATCCCGCCGGACCAGTACATGAGCCTGCCCGCCTCGGCCTGGAACGCCGGCGACATCGTGCGCATCTACTTCAAGGAAGACGGCAAGGCCCTGCGCGTGATGAACGTCACCACGACGAACATCTTCAAGAAGTAACCCCACACCCCGCCCTGCCGCTCCGGTCCGTCTCCCGCGGGCCGGGGCGGCATATGACCCCACAGGAGGACGCCATGCTCTTCGACCGCTCCGCCTCGCCGGCCCCGGAACTCAACAGCCGCCAGCGCCTGGCCGTCATCCTCATGGACGTGGCCGTGCTTGCCGAAGTCACCCTTTCCGTCTACATGGCATCGAAGTATCCCGACGATTTCACCCCTGTTTTCATGAAGGCGTTCTTCTCCATGTGCATCCCGACCCTGATCGCCGGCATCTACGCCATCCGCCGCCTGCGCGACCGCCATAGCGAAAACTCCGCCAGCGGAGCCGGCGCGTGACCGAAAAACGGCTGTTGCGCCTGCGCGGCGCGTGCGGCTGGCTGGCGGCGCTGTGCTGCCTGTGCGCCGCCCTGGGGCTGGCCGACAGCTTCCTCAACAGCTTTCGCACGGGATCCAACGCCTTCTCCCTCCTGCCCGGCAGCACCGAACACCTCACCGGCCCCCTGCCCCCGGACGCCGCCGACGCTTCCGCCCTGGACGTACGCATCGACCACCCCGGCGTCACCCTGACCATGACCACGCAAACACAGGGCTTCTGGTTCGGCAACCGCTTGTGGCAGGCCGAAGTCAAGGCCGCGCCCGACGCCAAACCCGGCGCCGCGACCATCGTCCTGCGCGACCCCAAAGCCGACGCCGCCGCCCCGGTCCAGGCCTTCGTCATCCACATCTTCCCGGACCAGGCCGCCCTGGACGCCGCCTCCAATTCCTCCATCCGCCGCTTGCTCGGCATCACGCCCCTGACCGCCGCCGCCGCCTGCCTCGCCGTCGCCATCCTGGGCGGCATCTGCGTCTACCTGGCCTCGCGCGCCCTGGAAGCCGTGTGGCGCAAACAAGGCAAGGCCGTGGTCTACATGACCAAGAAGACCCCGGAAGGCCTGCTCATCTCCTTCAGCCTCGGCACCGACCACGGCCTCTCCCCCGGCGCGACCGTCGCCGTCGCAGACGAATCCGGCCTGCCCCTGGCCACCGCCGCGGTGGTGCGCTGCGCCGCGGACGACGCCTCCGCCCTCATCGTGGGCGATGGCACCGCCTCGCTCGGCAACATCGTCAGCCGCCTGATCCCCCAAGCCTAGAGATAGAAAGATAGAGAGGAAGATGCCTCCGG
>JAEWPX010000178.1 GCA_023399375.1 Pseudomonadota bacterium
CCCCCCCCCCCCCCCCCCCCCCCCCCCCCCCCCCCCCCCCCCCCCCCCCCCCCCCCCCCCCCCCCCCCCCCCCCCCCCCCCCCCCCCCCCCCCCCCCCCGCCGGAGGCATTCTTCCCTCTTTACTCCCTCTCCTCACTCCCCCACCAACACATGCGCCATGACCTTGGCGTCGCCGATGGTCTTGGCGATGCTCGAGCGTTCGTTGGGCTGGTGGGCGTTGTGTTCGAGGGTGGCCCAGACCACGGCCGGGTAGCCGCGCCGGCGCAGGTAGGCGGCGACCGTGCCGCCGCCGATGCCCATGGGGCGCGGCTTGGCCCCGGCGTAGACGGCGCGGATGCCGGCCATGACCTTTTGCACGATGGGGGCGTCCTCGGGCGTGGTCGGGGCGGCCTGCTCCTGCTGCACCACGGCGTAGTCGATGGTCACGCCGCAGGCGGCTTCGACCTCGCGGCCGAATTCCTGGATCGTCGCGACCACGTCGTCCAGGGAGTATTCGGGCAGCACGCGGCAGTCGACGTAGAAGACGTCGCGGCCGGGGATGGTGTTGATGTTGTCCACGTTGGCTTCTTTCTTCGTCGGCTCGAAGGTGGAGTTGGCCGGCTGGAAGAGCGGGTTTTTCGCCGGGAAGCGCTCGTGGAGCTTGGGGATTTTCAGCACGAACAGCGAGGCGGCGGCCAGGGAGTTGACGCCGGCTTCCGGCGTGGACGCGTGGCACTGGCGGCCGTTGACGGTGATTTTGTACCAGAGCATGCTTTTTTCGGCCACTTCCACCATTTCGCTCGTCGGCAGGCCGAAATCGGGCACGAGGAACAGGTCGTCCTTGGAGAAAAGCCCGTCGTGGTGCGCGGCCACGTAGTCCAGGCCGTATTTGCTGCCGGTTTCCTCGTCGGCGACGAAGAGCATGCCGTAATTGACGGGCGGCGTGACGCCTTCCTCGAGCAGGGCCTTGCCGAGGAGGATGGAGCTGACCACGGCCTGCTGGTTGTCTTCCACGCCCCGGCCGTAGACGAGGTCGCCGTCGACGACGAGCGCGTACGGGTCGGAGCGCCACAGGGCGGGGTCGCCCGGGGGCACGATGTCGAGGTGGGAGATGACCCAGAAGGTGCGGGAGGTGTCCGCTCCGGGGACGACCACGGCGAGGTTTGGCCTGTGGCCGCAGGGCACGCGGGGATCGGGGGCGTTTATTTCGCGGGCTTCGGGAAAGCCCAAGCCGGCGAGCAGGATTTTGAGGCGGTCGGCTTTTTCCCGTTCGCCGGGGCCGCCGTTGTCCGGCCCCAGGGCGGGAATGGCGGTCAGTGCGCGTTGCAGGTCGATGACCATGTCGCGTTTGCGGTCGAGGCAGGAAAGCAGGGCGTCTCGCATAGGGGCTCCGGTCGGGGGTTGCGGAAACGGGTTGGCGTTTGACGGACCTTGCCTTCATAACGCCTGGGGCGGGCGATGGCAAACCGTCCGCACGCAACGCAAAAAGCCGGGAGGCGCGAACCTCCCGGCGTGTATGCGGGGAAAAGGGGCTCGACCTAGCGGCCGCGGGCGGCGCGCTTGGAGGCCTTCAAGGGGTTGATGTTGACCTTGCCGCCCTTGTCGACTTCGAGCTTGACGTGGGTGGCGAAGTTGCAGACCTTCTGCGCCCATTTGCGCTCGGGCAGGGGATAGCTCTTGCAGTATTTGGCTCCGTCCTGCTCCATGATGCGCTCGCAGCCCACGCATTTCTCCACGATGGGATGGCATTCGACGCCATTGACGGTGATGACCTGGGACATGGGATAACCTCCGGGCCGCGCGCATGGGGCGCGGGAATAATTGCAGCGGAAAGCCAGCCTTTATTATGGAGTCGGGCGGGCTTGTCAAGAGGCGCGGCCCGTGATCCTGGCGCTTGCTTCGCGGAAGGCGGCCAGCAGGGCGGGATAGTCGAGGCCCGGGAACGCGCCGTCGCGGTAGAGCACTTTGCCCGCGACCATGGTGCAGCAGACCTCGCCGCCGCTTGCCGCGTAGACGCAGTCCGAGACCGGGTCGAGCCCCGGGGCGAGCTGCGGCCGGGTCATGTCCAGGGCGCACAGGTCCGCCGGGCCGCCCGCGGCAAGGCGGCCGAGCTCCGGCCAGGAAAGGGCGCGCGCGCCGTTGCGCGTGGCCATGTCCAGCGCGGCCTGGGCTTCGAGCTGCGTCGGGTCGCCCGAGGCGACCTTTTGCAGCAGAGCGGCCGTGGTCATTTCCGAAAAGACGTTGAGTGCGTTGTTGCTGGCCGCGCCGTCCGTGCCGAGCGCCACGGCGACGCCGGCGCGCGAAAGCGCCGCCACGGGCGCGATGCCGCTGCCGAGCTTCATGTTGCTCCTCGGGCAGTGGGAGATGGCGGTTCCGGTTTGCGCCAGAAGCGCGATATCCGCCGCGTCCAGGGCCACGCCGTGGGCGAGCAGGGTTTTCGGCCCGAGCAGCCCCAGGTCGTTGAGGTAGGGAATGACGCGCGCGCCGTTGGCCTTGGCGCAGTCGTCGTTTTCCTTGGCCGTTTCGCAGGCGTGGGTGGAAAGGAGCACGCCTCTGTCCCTGGCGAAGGCCGCGCAACGCGAAAGCGTTTTGGCCGAGCAGGTGTAGACGGCGTGGGGAAAAATGGCCGCACGCAGCCGGTCGTGGCCGGCCAGCCGGTCGCCCAGGGCGGCAGCCGAGGCGAACGCCGCGTCCACGGTCTTGAATCCGGCGTTTGCGATTTCGAACACCCCCTGGCACAACACTGCGCGCATGCCCGAAGCCGCGGTGGCGTCGGCCACGGCGTCCACGAACAGATAGGCGTCCAGGAAGCAGGTCGTGCCCGAGGCGAGCATCTCGGCGCAGGCGAGCCGCGTGCCCAGGCGCACGGCCTCGGCCGAGAGCTTGGCTTCCGCCGGCCAGATGTGCTCGGACAGCCAGACCGACAGGGGCGCGTCGTCGCACAGGCCGCGAAACAAGGTCATGGCCGCGTGGGTGTGAGTGTTGACGAGGCCCGGCAGCACGAGGCAGCCGGAAAGGTCCAGGGTTTCGGCCGGGACGAAGCGCTCCCGGATTTCCTTGGCCGGACCCAGGGCGGCGATGCGGCCGTCCGTCACGGCGATGGAGGCACCTGGCAGGATGCGCCTCTCGTCGTCCTGGGTGACGAGCACGCCGGCCGCAACCAGCGTGTCGCAGGGAAGGGATGGCTGTTGCATGGGCCGGTACGTAACGCACCATGGCGCTGCGGCCAAGCCCTGCGCATTCCGGTGGCCCCGGCTTGACCCAAGTGGGCAAAATCCCTATCCGAGGGCGTTACCAGTCCGCACTTTGCAAGGAGACGGCCATGGATTTGCGCAAACTCATTCGCGACATTCCGGATTATCCCAAGCAGGGCATCCTCTTTTTCGACATCACGCCGCTTCTCGGCGACCCGGAAGGGTTCCGTCAGGCCGTGGACCTTCTGGCCGAGCGCTTTGCCGATGCGAAAGCGACCAAGATCGTGGCCGCCGAGGCGCGCGGCTTCATTTTCGGCGCGGCGCTGGCCTACAAGATGGGCATCGGCTTCGTGCCCGTGCGCAAACCCGGCAAGCTGCCCTACAAGACCCGCAGCGTCTCCTACGACCTGGAATACGGTTCGGATACGCTGTGCATGCACGAGGACGCGCTGCTCAAGGGAGAGAAGGTGCTGGTCATCGACGACCTGCTCGCCACGGGCGGCACGCTCTCCGGCGTGGTCAAGCTGGTCGAGGACTTCGGCGCGAAGATCGCCGGCATCGGCGTGGTCATCGAACTGTCCTTTTTAAACGGCAGGGAACAGTTCAGGACCTACGGCTGCGAGAGCATCCTGCAGATCGCCTGACGCCGCGTGCGTCGCGAGGACCGCATCGGCGGCCGGCGTTTCCCGCAAGGGATTTCCCGGGACGCACGGACATGCGATGCCTCGGCGCGGCTGCGGCGTTTCTTGACCGCATCTTCCCGGCAAAAACGGCCGGAATAACGGGAGCGCTATGAAAATCGGCATCATCGGCGGCAGCGGCCTGGACGATCCCAACATTCTCGACGCGCCTTCGGACGTCGAGATCGACACGCCCTACGGGCCGCCCAATTCGACGTTGCGTCAGGGCAAGATCGGCGGCAAGGACGTGGTCCTGCTCGCCCGGCACGGCCGGTCCCACACGGCCACGCCCACCCACGTCAACTACCGGGCCAACATCCACGCCCTGCGCAAGGTCGGCTGCGCGGCCATCCTCTCGACCACGGCCGTGGGGTCGCTGCGCCAGGAGATCGGCCGGGGCGACCTCGTCATCCTCGACCAGTTCATCGATTTCACCAAGAGGCGGCACCTGACCTTCCACGAGCGCTTCGAGCCGCACAACCCGGCGCATACGCCCATGGCCGACCCGTTCTCCGAGCCGCTGCGCCAGCTGCTCATCGACGCCTGCCGCAAGCACGGCTACCGGCACCACGACAGGGGCACGGTGGTGACCATCGAAGGGCCGCGTTTTTCCACCCGGGCCGAGTCCAACATGTTTCGGGCGTGGGGTGCGGACGTCATCAACATGAGCGTGGCCACGGAATGCGCCCTGGCCGTGGAAGCCGGCGTGCCCTACGCGGCCGTGGCCATGAGCACGGACTACGACTGCTGGAAGACGGACGAGCCGCCGGTCAACTGGGAGGAGATCGTCACGATATTCAAGGAAAACGCCGAGAAGGTGACGAACGTGCTGATCGACGTCATCAAAGCGATGTAAGGCGGGTTTCCCGCTTGTTTTCGAAAAAGGCGTCCCCCGGCCGGGGGACGCCTTTTTTTGTCCGGACTATTCGCCCGGCATGAACAAATGACGCTTGAGGCTCGTGAAGATGGCGTCGTACACGGCCGCATCCGTGCTTTCGGGCAGCACGATCTGGATGGGGCAGCGCATGCTCTTGGCCACGCTTTCGCCTGTGCAATGGGGCGCGGTCTGGGCGGCTGTCGGCGCGACATCCGGGGGCGGTGCTGCGGTGGTTTCCGGGGGCGTTTCCTTGAGGGGCAGCGCATCGAGGTCGAAGATGAGGGAGGCCGGGATGACCGTCCGTTCCTCTTGCGGCGCTGCCGTTGCAACATCGTCCTGCGACGTGGCCTGGACGGCGTCCGGGGGCGACGCGTCGACCTGTTGCGGTCCCGTGGGGCTGGCCAAAGCCGCGTCCTGTACGCTGTCTTGCGCCAGCGCGGACGTGCCGTCAGCATTCCTGGAGGGGGCGGGGGCTTCCTGGACCAGCGTTTCGGGGGCGGTGCTATCGAAAACGGGCGTCAGGAGCTCTCCGATGGGGGTAGGCGTTTCGGCGGCATCCGGGGCGGGCGCTTCGGACTCCTCCGGCACCGGGGGCATTTCCAGCTCCTGGACCGGAAGTTCCGGTTCGGGCGCGGCCTGGGCGGCGACGGGTTCGGGCATGGCGGGAGCCGCATCGGCCGTGTCGCCCGCGAGTTCCTCTTCCAGGTCCGGCGACATGGGCTCGGGAGCGGCCGCGGGTGCGGCTTCGAGTCCTGAGCCGTCCATTTCCGGCTCCAGGACGAGGTGGAGCGGCGCGGCGGCATCAAAGGACGCGTGTGCGGCGTCCGCCGTGTCGTCGCCTGCTTCGGATTCCAGCTCCAGGACCAGAGGTTCGGGCGTCGCCGGAGGCGGAGGGGGGGATTTCGCGACTTGTATGACAAAGGGCGTTTCACTGCCGGGAACAGGCGCTGCCGGTTCCTCGGTCGCCGTCGGTTCGAAACGCAGGCCCGCAGGAGTGGGCGCGTCCAGGGCGGGCGCTTCAGCTTCCGCCATCACCAGAGGCGTTTCCAGCTCCAGGACCGGAAGTTTCGGTTCGGCCCGAGCCTGGATGGCGACGGGTTCGGCTATGGCGTAAGCCGGTTCGGCTGTGTCGCCGGCGGCTTCTTCTTCCAGGGGCGTCGACATGGGCTCGGGAGCAGCTGCGGCGCTTGCGGCATCTCTTTCCGATTCCAGGACGAGCTGGAGCGGGGCGGCCTCGCTCGCCGTTGTGGCGTCCGGCTGCTGCGGCGCAACCGCTTCTTGCGCTGTCGCAACAGCGGCAGTGGGGGGCGTCGGCTCGGGCGGGGATGCATTTTGTTGCGATGCCGGTTCTACGGCGTTGCGCGTCTGACGTACGGCTGCGGCCACTGCGTCCAAGGTTTCGGCGAAGCAGCACAGCGCAAGAAACGTGTTGGCGATGCCGCTGATCATCATGTCCGTTTTTTTGCCTTCATAGAGCTGCTTGAGCGCATCGCCCACTTGCCGCTCCGACAAGTTGGCCGCATCGGGATGCAGATCGAACAGCTTGGAGTAGGCTTCATGGATGCCGTCCAGAAGAATATCGCGAGCATCGGTAAGTCTATGAAAATCCATGTACCGCTTTGTCGGCATGCCGGAGTCGCTCAGGAAATGCAGTTCCTTCAGAATGTCTATGAAGGAGCGATCGATGGCATAGCGAAAACCGATCCTGGACATGAATCCAGCATCGAATCTATCCGGTATTTCTGTCTGTAATAATGCTTGAAAATAAAGAGGAATGCTTGATATTTTCAAAGAATAAGCATTCGGCAAGGACATTGCTATGTTTTTCGTAGTTGGCGTCATGCGAAACGACGGGGGGGGAGTTGTCTCACGGGAAGAGAAGATGTTGAACAACAAAGATCTACTCCGTCCGGAAATTTTTTGAGGCGGGATAGGCTTTCTCAGGTGGCAGAATAAACAGATAATATCCAGTTGTCACGGCCTGAAACAATATTTATCTGGAACAGATTGTTTTTTTTCGATTTAATTGTGCTTTTTCAAAATTTCGCCGCGAGGCGTTGCTTGCGCCACGGAAAACATGGCATGATGTCCGATCCTGTCTGTTCGCGACCCCGCCCGTCGTCCAAGGAGCGATCCCATGTCCGATAGTATGCATTTGCACAATCTTCCTCCCGCGTACAAGGCCTTTCATGACCGCATCCTCGGCTTCATCCCCCGGGAACGCGTGTTCCTCGGTCCCTTCCACGCCCTTGCTCTGGGCGACGACGCCAGTTTCTACCGGCTCGTCCCGAAAATCGTGGTCAAGGTCCGGGACGCCCGCGAGGTGGCCTGGCTCTTGCGCGCGGCCTCGGACGCGAAAGTGGCCGTGACCTTCCGCACCGCCGGCACGAGCCTCTCGGGCCAGGCGCTCACCGATTCCGTGCTCGTCTACCTTGCCGGCCATTTCCGGGGGCTGCGCATCCACCCCGGCGCGGGCAGCGTCAGCATCGAGCCCGGCGTCATCGGCGCGCACGCCAACGTCGCCCTCGCTCCGCACGGCCGCAAGATCGGCCCGGACCCGGCCTCCATCGGCGCCTGCATGATCGGCGGCATCGCCGCCAACAACTCCTCGGGCATGTGCTGCGGCACCGCGGAAAACAGCTACAAGACCGTGGAATCGGCAAAGCTCGTCTTTATCGACGGCGACAGCCTGGACACGGCCGACCCCGTTTCCCGGGCGCGTTTCGCCGTGACCCACGCCGCACTCCTGGAGGAACTGGCGGCCATCCGCGCGGATATCCTGGCCGACGCGGCGCTCGCCGAACGCATCCGCCGCAAGTTCAAGATCAAAAACACCACCGGCTACAGCATCAACGCCTTCGTGGATTTCGAGGACCCTTTCGACATCCTGCTCCACCTCATCATCGGCTCCGAGGGCACCCTGGCGTTCATCGCCGAGGTCACCTACCGCACGGTGGTCGAGCATCCCTTCAAGGCTTCCTCGCTCATGATCTACCCTTCCATCGCCGACGCCTGCCGCGCGACCATGGCGCTCAAAAGCGGGACCGTCTCCGCCGTGGAGCTCATGGACCGGGCGTCGCTGCGCAGCGTCGAGGACAAGCCTGGCATGCCCGCTTACCTCAAGGAACTGGGCGAAGACGCCGCCGCCATCCTGGTCGAGGTGCGCGGCACGGACAAGACCGAGCTGCTCGCCCGCATCGACGGGGCGCTTTCCCGCGTCGCGGGCATCGAGCCGGTGTTTCCGCTCCTTTTCATGGACCAAAAGGACGACTACGAAAAGCTCTGGAATATCCGCCGCGGGCTTTTCACCTCCGTCGGCGGCGCACGCAAGCCCGGCAGCGCGGTCATCATCGAGGATGTGGTTTTCCCCATCGAGCATCTGGCCGAGGGCACGGTGGAACTCCAGCGCCTCATGGCCCGGCATGGCTTCGCCGAGGGCATCATTTTCGGCCACGCCCTGGAAGGCAACCTCCACTTCGTCTTCTGCCCGGACTTCGCCGATGCGGCGTCCGTGGCCCGCTACCGCGACCTCATCGACGAGGTGACGCAGATGGTTGTCGGGCGCTACGACGGGTCGCTCAAGGGCGAGCACGGCACGGGCCGCAACATGGCTCCTTTCGTGGAGATGGAGTGGGGCAGGACCGCCTACGCCCTGATGCGCCGCCTCAAGGCCGCCTTCGACCCGTACAACCTGCTCAATCCCGGCGTCATTCTCACCGACGATCCGCAGGTGCACATGAAAAACCTGAAATCGCTACCGCAGGTGAACCCGCTGATCGACCCCTGCATCGAATGCGGTTACTGCGAGTCCGTGTGCCCCTCGCGCAACGTCACCACCACGCCGCGCCAGCGCATCACCCTGCAGCGCCACATGGCCCGGGCCGCGGCCGAGGGCGACAAGGCGGAATTCGACGCCTTCCACAAGGACTACGCCTATTTTGGCAACCAGACTTGCGCCGCCGACGGCCTGTGCGCCACGGTCTGTCCGGTCGGCGTAGACACGGGCGTTTTCACCAAGGACTACCGTCGCCGCGAATCCACGGCGCGCGGCCGCAGGATCGGCCGTTTCGTTGCGGACCACTACGGTCTGGTCACGAGCGTCGCCCGGCAGGGGCTCTGGCTCTCAAATGCCGTCCACGGGCTCCTCGGGACGCGCGCCATGACCGCCATGACCCATACGCTGCGCCGGCTCTCGGGCGGACTCGTGCCCTTCTGGACGCCTTACGCCCCCAAGGCCGCGCCCGGCATCCGCCTGCGCGACACCATCCGGGGCAAGGGTCGGCAGGTGGTCTATTTCCCGAGCTGCACCACGCGCTCCATGGGCCCCGCCGCCCCGGACCCGGACCAGCGCGGGCTTTTCGAGGCCACCATGTCCGTTCTGGCCAAGGCCGGCTTCGACGTCATCTTCCCCGAAGGCATGAAAGAGCTGTGCTGCGGCCTGACGCTCGAATCCAAGGGCATGCACGACGACGCCGCGCGCAAGTCCGCCGCACTCGAAGCGGCGCTGCGCAAGGTCAGCGGCAACGGAGCCATCCCCATCCTCTGCGACGCCAGCCCCTGCCTCTATACCATGCGCTGCAAGATGGAGCCGGGGCTCAAACTCCACGAGCCCGTGGAATTCATTCACGATTTTTGTCTGGAACATCTGGATGTGACGCCCCTGGCCGAGACGGTGGCGCTGCACGTGTCGTGCACCTCGGTCAAGATGGGGCTTTCCGCAAAATTCGAGGCCCTGGCGCGCGCCTGCGCCCACGAGGTGGTCGTGCCGCGCGGCATCCACTGTTGCGGTTTCGCCGGCGACCGGGGGTTTTTCTATCCCGAGCTCAACGCCGCCGCCCTGGCCGACCTGCGGCCGCAACTGCCGGCCTCGACCTCCTCGGGCTACTGCAACAGCCGCACCTGCGAGATCGGCCTCTCCTATCACTCCGGCGTGCCCTACCAGTCCATCGTCTACCTGGTGGACCGCGCCAGTTGCGGCAGGAAGTAGGGGAAGGAAGGGAGAGGGAGAGGGGAAGATGCCTCCGGCGGCCAGGAGGGGCGACGGCCCCTCCTGGACCTCCCGGAAAGGGGGCCGCGA
>JAEWPX010000183.1 GCA_023399375.1 Pseudomonadota bacterium
CCCCGCCCCCGGCGGCCCGCCGGGGGCCCCCCCCGCCTCCACCACCCCGATAGGGGGAGGGGGGATTTGCCATATGTGCAGACATGGGAGGGACGCCGTGGAAGGGATCGTTGCGGACATCATGGGCTGGATGGCTGATCGGGCCAACAACGCGTTGTGGCCGGGCTCCGGACTGCCCGCCTTCGACGCGCCGCTGGTCGGCTTCGCCGCGGGCGCGGACCCGCTGTTCACGTTCCTGCGCGACGACATCGGCCCGGACTTCTACTGGACCCCCGAGGCCGCCTTCGCGGACGCGTTCCCGGACGCTCCCGCGCCGGCGGAGGCGCTTTCCGTCATCGCCTGGGTGCTGCCGCAGACAGCGGCCACGCGCGAGGCGCACAGGCAATGCCGCGAACTGCCGAGTCTGCCCTGGAGCCAGGCCAGGCACTGGGGCGAAAAGGTCAACGAGGCCCTGCGCCGCTTCGTCGTGGACCGCCTCGCCGCGCAAGGCGTCGCCGCCACGGCCCCGGTCCTGTCGCCGCAGTGGGGACGCGCGCTCTCGCCGCGTTACGGCTTCGCCTCGCGCTGGTCCGAGCGCCACACCGCCCACGCCTGCGGCCTGGGCACCTTCGGCCTCTCGGACGGGCTCATCACCCCGGCCGGCAAGGCCGTGCGCGTGGGCAGCGTGGTGGCGCGGGCGGCGTTTCCCCCCACGCCGCGCCCCTACGCCCGCCACGACGCCTGGTGCCTGCGCGCCGCGGGCGTCCCCTGCCGGGCCTGCATGAAACGCTGCCCCGTCGGGGCCATCAGCGAAGCCGGCCACGACAAGACCCGCTGCAAGGACTACATCCGGGGCGTCACCGCGCCCTACGTGGCCGCCGAACAGATGCCCGGCATCCCCGTCAACAGCTGCGGCCTGTGCCAGGTGGGCGTGCCCTGTGAACACCGCGACCCGACCGCCCGCAAACGCGGGAAGGTGGCGGGAGGATAGGGGCGAGGGGGAGGAGAAGCGAGGAGAACGGGGGAAAGTAGGGGAGAAGAATGCCTCCGGCGGCCAGGAGGGGGTGACCCCCTCCTGGACCTCCTCGAAAGGGGGAGCGGAGCTGTTCGAAAGACTGCGTCAGAATGCGGGTGAGGGACGGGATCAGCCGCCTTGGGACGGCAGGCCGCACTTGTGCTTGTAGTCGATGGCCTTGCGGATGAAGATCGTGGATTCGGCGATGTTGGCGCACTGGTCGCAGATGCGCTTGAGGCTGTGGGCCACGAAGGACTGCTGCACGGCGCGTTCCACCGGCCGGGACTCGCGGATCATCTCGCTCGTCACTTCCCGGAAGATGCGCACGTTGAGGTCGAGCGCCGCGGCGTTTTGCTCGATGATCGCCACGGCCGCCTCGGCGTCGAGGTCCATGTAGCAGTTGATGCAGGCGCGCATGAGCTCGAGGGCCAGATCGACCAGGCGGCGCAGGTCGTCGTGCATGGGCTGGCGCGGCTCGGTGGTGAGGACCAGCACCCGTTCGGCGATGTTGACCGCCTCGTCGCCCAGCCGCTCGATGTTGACCAGCATGCGCATGGACCCGACGATGAACCGCAGGTCCTTGGCCACGGGATGGTGCAGGGCCAGGATCTTCAGGCTTTCCGAATCGACCCGGCACTCGTATTCGTTGATCTCGCGGTCCGCGTCGATGACTTCGCGGGCCTTGGCGGCGTTGTGCTCAAGCAGGCTGGCCACCGCTTTTTTCACGGCGTCCTGGGCCAGGTGCATCATCTGCAGGACATCCACCTTGAGCGAATGGATGGCGTTGTCGAGCGGGGTTTCCACGTCACACTCCGGGTTTCCCCCAGGCTTGGCGGCCTTGGGGTCGCGATTCCGTTAACCCTTTTCGTCCCTTGTTACGGGCGACAGTGGTGTGACGGAATTGTGACGATTCGGACAAGGCGTGTCAACAATTCCCGCGGCGCAGACCTCTGGGGAATTTTGCGACGCCTGCGTTACGACAAGGTGTCGCGGTCCCGTACGCCGACCAGGTAGAGGATGCTGTCCAGGCCCAGGGTGGAGATGGCCTGTCCCGCGCCTTTTTTCACCACGGGCTTGGCGTGGTAGGCGATGCCGAGGCCCGCGATGCCGAGCATGGGCAGGTCGTTGGCCCCGTCGCCCACGGCGATCACCTGTTGCAGGGAAAGCCCTTCCCGCTCGGCCAGCATGCGCAGGATGTCGGCCTTGCGCGTCGCGTCCACGATGTCGCCGACCACCGCGCCCGTGAGCTTGTTGTCCTTGATTTCCAGCTCGTTGGCGAAGACGTAGTCGATGCCCAGCCGTTCCTTGAGGCGGTTGCCGAAATAGGTGAAGCCGCCGGAGATGATGGCGATCTTGTATCCGAAGCGCTTGAGGTTGGCGATGAGCCGTTCGGCCCCGTCGTTGAGCGGAATGCGCGCGGCCACGGTTTCCAGGGTGTCTGCGGAAAGGCCCTCGAGCTGCCGCAGCCGGCGGCGCAGGCTTTCCTTGAAGTCGATCTCGCCGCGCATGGCCGATTCGGTGATGGCGGCCACGGCCTCGCCCACGCCCGCCGCCTTGGCCAGTTCGTCGATGACCTCGGCGGCGATCAGCGTCGAGTCCATGTCGAAGGCCACGAGCCGGCGGTTGCGGCGAAAGGCGTTGTCTTCCTGGATGGCGATGTCGACGCCGAGCGCCCCGGAGATGGCCAGGAATTCGCTTTTGAGCGCCGTCAGGTCCCCGGGCGTGCCGCGCACGGAAAATTCCACGCAGGCCATGCGCGGCTGGTTGGCCCCGGAAAGCGACGCCCGGCCGGACAGGCGGGTGATGACGTCGATGTTGAGCCCGTTGTCCGCGATCACCCCCGTGACCGCGGCGATGTGCTCGGCGGTCAGCCGGCGGGCGAGCAGCGTCACGATGCGCCGGTCCTTGCCCTGCGCGTCCACCCAGGACTCGTAGCTGGCCGCGTCCACAGGGGTGAAGGACAGGTTGACCCCGAGCTTGTGGCCGCAAAAGAGCAGGTCCTTCAAAAAGGGCGTGGACTCGCCGCCGCTCGGGGCCTTGACCAGGATGCCAAGCGAAAGCGTGTCGTGGATGACGGACTGGCCGATATCCAGGACGTCGGCCTTGTGGCGGGCCAGTTCGGCGGTGACGGCGGCGGTGAGGCCGGGCTTGTCCAGGCCGGAGACGCGGATGAGGATGATTTCGGGCTCGTGCATCGGGAGCCTATAGCGCCCGGGCGCGCGGCGGGCAAGATGGGGCGGG
>JAEWPX010000004.1 GCA_023399375.1 Pseudomonadota bacterium
GCGCGGCCAGGGCGGCGGCGTCCATGGGCGCGCGGCAAAGCGGGGAAAAGACGTCGAGCATGGCCCCGGCGTGCAGGGCGCAGGCCTGCCAGTAGGACCCGGAAAGTTCGAGCAGCCGGCCGGGATCGTCATCTGCGTCCATTGCGTCCTCCTGGGGCGTTTATCGGGAGCGGGGGCTTCTAGCGGGTCGTTTCCATCCTCTCCGACGGCTCCGGCTGGGGCAGGGCCAGGGTGACGGTGGTCATGCCCGTTTCGTCGGAGGTCTCCATGCGGGCGAAACCGCCGTGGGTTTCGGCCATAAGCCGCGTGGAATACGCGCCGAGTCCGGTGCCGCCCTTCTTGCCCGAAGTGGCGAACTTCCCGAAAAAGCGGGCGCGGATGTCCGGCGGCACCACGCCGTGGTTGGCGACGACGACCAGGGCCGGATTGCCGGGACGCAGGTCCACGGACACCACGGCCCCTTCGGGCGAGGCTTCCAGGGCGTTTCTGAGGCAGTTGGCGAGCATGGTGTAAAAAAGAAGTTTTTCCACGCAAATCACGACCGGCTCCGCACCGGCGTCGGGCCTGCCGTCCACGGTCAGGACAAAGGCGTTGCGCCGGCCGTCCGCCAGGGCCGCAAGCTCCACGAACAGCCGCCGCGCCACGGCCGCCACGTCCACGGGCTCGGCGCGCAGCACGTACGTCCCCCGCTCCATCTTGAACAGGTCGAGGGACAGGTTGATCATGGAGAGCATCTTGAAGCCGTTTTCCTCGATGAGCTTGAGGAAAAGGGCCTGCTGGTCGCTCAATCCTCCCAGATCGAGGATCACGGGCGGCAGGCCGATGATCCCGGTCAGCGGAGCCTTGAGGTCGTGGCGCATGATGTGGTCCACGTCCTCGCGCAGCTTGGCCGCCTCGGTCAGGGCCGCGTTCTGGCGGGCCAGGGATTCCCGGGCCCGGCGCAGCTCCAGGTGGTTCTTGACGCGCGCCCGAACCACGGCCCGGCTGGCCGGTTTGACGATGTAGTCCACCGCGCCGAGCGAGAGCCCCAGCGCCTCGTCCTCGGGGGCGAAGCGGGCGGTGACGAAGATGACGGGAATGCCGGCCAGGGCCGCATCCGCCTTAAGTCGGCGGCAGACGTCGTAGCCGTCCATGTCGGGCATGACCACGTCGAGGAGGATGATGTCCGGGGCGAGGCGCGCGGCGAGTTCCAGGGCGTCGGCGCCGCTCGTGGCCACGTGCAGGTCGTGGCCTTCGCGCAGGAAATCCACCAGCACCCGGATGTTGGCCGGCACATCGTCCACGATGAGCACGGACGGCCGGCGGGCTTCCTCGTTCATGGAATCTTGACGGAGGGGACTTCCAGCTCGAATTCCTGCTGAATGGCCGCTACGCTGTCGAAATCCTGGAAAAAGACGTCGAGAATGCGGGGATCGAAATGGCTGCCCCGGCCGGCGCGCATGATCTCCAGGGATTTTTCGTTGGAAAACGCTTCCTTGTAGGGCCGCTTGCTGGTGAGGGCGTCGAAGACGTCGGCCACGGCGCAGATGCGGCCGTAAAGCGGAATGTCCTCGCCGGAAAGCTTTTTGGGGTAGCCCGAGCCGTCCCATTTCTCGTGATGGGACATGGCGATGATCTCGCCCACCCGCAGCAGTTCGAAATTGGATTCGCCGAGGATGCGCGCGCCGAAGATGGTGTGCTTTTGCATCACGACCCATTCGTCCGGCGTGAGCTTGGCGGGTTTTAGGAGAATGCTGTCCGGAATGCCGATCTTGCCGATGTCATGCATGGGGCTGGCTTGCAGCACCAGGTCCACCTCGGCGTCGGGCAGGCCCAGCTTGTGCGCCAGCAGCGCGCAGTAGCGGCTCATGCGCTGGATGTGGTCGGCGGTTTCCTCGTCCTTGAATTCCGCGGCCGCCGCCAGCCGGTGGATGGTCTCCAGGTGGGCGGCCAGGATGGTGCGCTGGGATTCCTTGACGTTCTCCAGGGCCATCTGGAGCGCCGAGGTGCGCACGGCCACCATTTCCTCGAGCTCGGCTTGGTAGCGCTTCACCTCGTCCTGGGACTCCTTCATCTTGAGCAGCGAGCCCATGCGCACGCGCAGTTCCGTCAGGTCGATGGGCTTGGAGATGAAGTCGTTGGCCCCGGCTTCCACGGCCTTGAGCCGGTCCTGCTTGCTGGTCAGCGCCGTGACCATGATGATGGGCACATCGGACACGCCCGGCATCTCGCGGATGCGACGGGCCACGGTGAACCCGTCTGTCTCCGGCATCATGACGTCGAGCAGCACGAGGTCGATGCTCGCATCGAGCAGTTCGCGCGCCTCGGCAAACGATTCCGTCAGAACAGGCTCATGCCCGAGGTTGCGCAAAAGCCCGCCGATGACCCGCAGATTGATGCGCTCGTCGTCTATCGCCAGAATACGTTTGGGCCTGTCCAACTTCCACCAGCCTTTGGCAAGGTTATCCCCTACGGAGGAGGCATCGCGCCTTTCGATATACGATAGTAGGACAACGATTCCCCGGGGGTCAAGTCGCGGCGAGGACCTGCGGGCCTTGAATTCCAGCGGACAACCTGGAATACGATAAGGGCGCGTTCCCGGTCTGTCGCCGCCCTGTAACCGGATAGGTCCTGCATGCCCGTATCGCCTTCCCTGCCTGCCGTGCCCGCCCCCCACGCCCTGCCCGCCGACGCCGTGCTCGCCGCCCTGGACGTCGATCCCGGCGCCGGCCTCGACCGGAACGCGGTCGCGGCGCGCCGCCGCCGGTTCGGCGAAAACGCCCTGCGCGCGCCAGGCGGTCCCGGCCCCCTGCGCCGCCTGGCCGGGCAGTTCCTTGAGCCCCTGGTGCTGCTCCTTCTGGCCTCGGCCGCGGCGTCGTTTTTCCTCGGCCACATCCTGGACGGGGGGGTCATCTGCGCCGTGGTCGCGGTCAACGCGGCGCTCGGCTATTTCCAGGAAGCCAAGGCGGTCACGGCCCTGGCCGCGCTGTCGCGGACCATGGTCGCCACGGCCGAGACGCTGCGCGAAGGCGAATTCGCCGTCCTCCCGGCCGCGGCGCTCGTGCCCGGCGACATCGTGCGCCTGCGCGCCGGCGACCGGGTTCCGGCGGACATGCGCCTTCTTGCCGCGAAGTCCCTGCGCATCGACGAATCGGCCCTGACCGGCGAATCCGTGCCCGCGGACAAGGGCGCGGAGCCCGTGGCCGCGGACGCGCCCCTGGCCGAGCGCACGTGCCTCGCTTTCGCCGCCACGGCCGTGGCCCACGGCGCGGGGACCGGCGTCGTGGTCGCCACGGGACACGACGCCGAAATCGGGCGCATCGCCGACCTGACCGCCGGGGCCGACGTCCTGGCCACGCCGCTGACCCGGGCAATCGCGCGCTTTTCCACCGTGCTCCTCGCGGCCATCCTGGCCCTGGCCGGGGTCTGTTTCGCGGTCGGCGTCTGGCGCGGCGAGCCGGCGCAGGCCATGTTCATGGCCGCCGTGGCCCTGGCCGTGGGGGCCATCCCCGAGGGCCTGCCCGCGGCCGTCACCGTCATCCTGGCCATCGGCGTCTCGCGCATGGCCGCGCGCAAGGCCGTCATCCGCCACCTGCCCGCCGTGGAGACCCTGGGCTCGACCACGGTCGTGTGCTCGGACAAGACCGGCACCCTGACCGTCAACCGCATGACCGCAACCGAAGCCCTGGCGGGCGAAACGCACTGGCGGCTCACGGACGGCGCGTACGCGCCGCACGCCGGGGCGTCCCCGGGCGTCCCGGCCAGGGAGGCCCTCGAGGCGCTCCTTGCCGGCGCGACGCTTTGCAACGACGCGGTCCTCACCGACGCGGCGGACGGGTTTACGGGTGATCCCACCGAGGCCGCCCTGCTTGCGGCCGCGCACGCCGCCGGCCTCGACCCCGAACGCGTGCGCGCGGCCCATCCGCGGCTGGCCGAGGAGCCCTTCGACGCCGCGCGCATGTGCATGAGCACGCTCCATGCGCGCCCCGACGGGCCGGGACGCGTGCTCTACGTCAAGGGCGCGACCGAGGCCGTGCTCGCCCGCTGCGAGGAAAGCGGACGGGAGCCGGCCTTTGCCGCGGACGTACGCCGCGCCGCCGAGGCCATGGCGGGCCGGGGCCTGCGCGTCCTGGCCGTGGCCCGGCGCGAGCTGCCTCCGGAGGATGCGGCCATCGAGGACGTGCTGCGGAACGGAGGGCTCGCCTTCCTGGGGCTTGCGGCCCTGCTCGACCCGCCGCGCCCGGAGGCCGTGCCCGCCGTCGCCGCCTGCCGTCGCGCCGGGGTCATGGTCAAGATGATTACCGGCGACCACAAGGCCACGGCCGCGGCCATCGCGGCACAGCTGGGGCTCGGCGAGGCCGGCGCGCCGATTGCGGCCGCAACCGGGGCCGACATCGACGCCGCGCCCGAGGCCGACCTGCCCGGACTCGCCGCGCGCGCGCAGGTGTTCGCCCGGGTCGCGCCCGAACAGAAGCTGCGCCTGGTGCGGGCGCTGCAATCGCTCGGGCACGTCGTGGCCATGACCGGCGACGGCGTCAACGACGCCCCGGCCCTCAGGCAGGCCGACATCGGCGTGGCCATGGGCCGGGGCGGCACCGAAGCGGCCAAGGAAGCCGCGGACATGGTGCTGACCGACGACAATTTCGCCACTATCGCCGCCGCCGTGGAGGAAGGACGCGGCGTGTTCGACAACCTGGTCAAGTTCCTGGTCTGGACGCTGCCGACCAACCTCGGCGAGGGGCTCGTGGTCCTTTGCGCCGTGCTGTTCGGCCTGCCCCTGCCCATGTCGCCCGGACAGATCCTGTGGATCAACATGACCACGGCGGGAAGCCTCGGGCTCATGCTCGCCTTCGAGCCGCGCGAACCGGGCATCATGGAGCGCCCGCCCCGCGATCCCCGCCGCCCCATCCTGGGCTGGGCCCTGGCGCGCCGGGTGACGCTCATGGGCCTGCTGCTGCTGGCGGCTTCTTTCGGCCTTTACGAATGGGAGCTGGCCGCAGGCGGCAGCGAGGCGCAGGCCCGCACCGTGGCCGTCAACGTGTTCGTGGCCATGGGCGCGGCGTATCTCCTGTCCTGCCGTTCGCTTTCGCGCCCGGCCCTGTCGCTGCCCCTGGCCGGCAATC
This sequence comes from Pseudomonadota bacterium, assembly GCA_023399375.1. Taxonomy (GTDB): domain Bacteria; phylum Desulfobacterota; class Desulfovibrionia; order Desulfovibrionales; family Desulfovibrionaceae; genus Solidesulfovibrio. The sequence continues at coordinate 5,103 of JAEWPX010000004.1, forward strand.
CGTACGTGCTGTGGGGCATGGCCGGGGCGATGCTGCTGCAACTGGCCTTCACCTACGCCCCGCCGCTGCGCGACGTGTTCGGCGCGGCCGCCATCGGCGCGGCGTCCTGGTTGCGCGTCGGCGGCGCGGCCGTGGCCGGATTTTGCGTCATGGAAGCGGAAAAGATGCTGTACAGGCGCGCATGAGCCGTCGCGCCTGTTGCTTGGCCGCCTTGCATCATGCTAGGCAGCGTTTCCAGGGGAGGATGTTTCCCTTGCGGAAACGTCGTGTTGGTTTTCCCATGCAAATGCTTGTCCGTGCCGTGCTCGTCGCCGTCGTGACGCTCGTCCTGGCCTGGACGGGGCCGTGCCGCGCCGCGACCCGCACCGCCGCGTCCCAAACGCCGGCGGGGCTTTCCTACGTGGTGCGCTACAACGGCGACATCCCCCCGGACACCCTGGAACTGCTCAAGCAGGTGTCCAAGGCCGAAACCCTTATTCAGACCCCGCCGGATTCGATCCTGCTGCTCGAGCGCCGCGCCGAGGAAGACAAGGCCGCCTTCACCAAGGTCTTCCAGTCCGACGGCCATTTCGCGGCCACCATCGCCGTGTCCGTGGACCAGACGAGCTCGCCCGCCGTGCTGACCTACGCCATCGATCCCGGGCCACGCTTCGAACTGCGCCGGGTCAAGCTCAATCCCCGGGACGCCGGCCTGCCCACGCCCGAGGCCCTGGGCCTGACCGTGCCCTCGCCGTTTTCCGCCAAGGCCGTGGTGGACGCCGAGGCCAAGATCACGGACATCCTGCACCGCCAGGGCCACCCCTACGCCAAGGTCACGGACCGCAAGGTCACGGCCGACTTCGAGAGCCACGCCGTGACCGTGGCCTGGGACGTGGACGCCGGGGCCAAGGCGACCTTCGGCCCGCCGCGCTTTTCCGGGCTGACCTCGGTCAAGGAAGGCTACCTCGCCGGGCTCGCGCCCTGGACCGAAGGCGCGCCCTACGACGTCGCCCTGGTGGAAAAGTATCGCAAGAAGCTCGTCGCCCTGGACCTCTTCACCATGGTCCAGGCCGACCCCGCGCCCGAACCAGGACCCGACGGCCGCGTGCCCGTCGTCGTCACCGTGACCGAGCGCAAGCACCGCACCGTAAAAGGCGGCGTGGACTACCGCACCGACGAAGGCCCGGGGGCCAACCTGGGCTGGGAGCACCGCAACCTCTTCGGCGGCGGCGAAAAACTCTCCGTGTCCGCCAGCGCCTCCTCCATCGAGCAGGTCGGCCAGGCCTCCTTCGAAAAGCCGGATTTCATCACGCCCAAGGAACTTTTCAAGGCCAACTTCAAGGCCGCCAACGAGAACAAGAAGGCCTACGAAGGACAAAACGTCCAGGCCACGGGTTCGGTGCGCCGCCAGTTCACGGAATCCTTTTCCGCCGCCGCGGGCCTGGGCTACCGCGCCTCGCGCATCGAAAAGGACCAGTCGCGGCCCTGGGAGGACGACAAGCGCTACGGCTTCGTGTTCGTGCCCTTCGAGGCCGGCTACGACAGCCGAAGCGACGTGCTCGACCCGCAAAAGGGCGTGCTCGGCAGCCTCTCCATGGCCCCGTACTGGGGCACCCTGGCCGGCGGTCCCAATTTCCTGCGCCCGGAATTCTCCCTGGCCAACTATTTCCAGCTCGTCGAAAAGCCCGGCCTCGTCCTGGCCACCCGCGTGAGCGGCGCGGCCAACATCGGGGCCGACCGCGACAACGTGTCCCCGGACCTGCGCTTCTACGCCGGCGGCGCGGGCTCCATCCGCGGCTACCCCTACCAGACCGTCGGCCCGCTGCGCGGCCACACCCCCATCGGCGGCGGCTCGGTGCTGACCTTTTCCACGGAACTGCGCCTGCGCATCACCGAGCTCATCGGCGTGGTGCCGTTCCTCGACGGCGGATCGGCTTTCGAAAACCCCCTGCCGCCCTACAACCAGCCCCTGCTGCTCGGCGCGGGGCTCGGCGTGCGCGTGTACACGCCCGTGGGCCCGGTGCGCCTGGATGTGGCCACGCCCGTGACCCGGCGCAAGGACATCGACGACATTGCCCAATTCTACTTCAGCATCGGACAGTCCTTCTAAGGCCCCGCCCAAGCATCCGCGCCCCCGGCGGCGCGCCCTCCCGCGCATCGTCGCGCTCTGCTGCGGCGGGCTTTTCGCCCTGCTGCTGCTCGCGTGGGCGGCGCTGCTCACTCCGGCGGGGCTTCGCGCGGCGGCCGGCCTGGCCGAGGCGGCCATCCACGCCGCTTCGGGCATGACCGCGACCATCCGCGACGTTTCCGGCGTCCTGCCCGTATCCCTGCGCGTGGGGCGTTTCGCCCTGGCCGACAAGCACGGCCTCTGGCTCGTGGTCAGCGACGCCCGCTTTTCCTGGTCGCCCCTAGCCCTGCTGCGCGGCCGGGTGCTTATCGACGAAGTTTCCGCCGACGTGGTGCGCCTGCGCCGCGCGCCGGACGTGCCGCCGCCGGCCCGACCCGCCCCGCCCGTGGAGTGGCCGCCGCGCTTTCCGCGCCTGCCGGCCATTTTGGTGGACCGCCTCGCCGTCAACCGCATCATCCTGGACGCGCCCGTGGCCGGCCAGGACGCGGTCATCGCCGTGGCGGGAAGACTCGCCGAATCCGGCAAGGGCGTCGTGGCCCTGGCGCTCGAGGCGACGCGCCTGGACGGCGACAAGCCGCTCGCCCTGCGCGTCGGCGGGGCGCTCGACTACGCCGATTGGAAGCTCTCGGCCAAAATCTCCGTGAACGACGCCCCGGGCGGGCTTCTCTCAAGCGCCCTGGCCGGGCCGGACGGCGGCGCGCTCGCTGTCGGCCTCGCCGGCGACGGCCCGCTTTCCGGCTGGAAGGGACGGCTTGCCGCAACGCTAGCACAAAAGGAATTCCTGCACGCCGACCTCGGCCTGGCCGTGCCGCTGGATACGGCCGCCATGGGCTCCTTCTCCCTGGACGCCGCCCTTTCGCCGCCGCCGGGGCTTTTGCCGGACGCCGTGGCCGGCATTGTCGGCGGCCGGCCCGACTGTCGCCTGGCCGGCCGCTTCGGCATCCTGTCCGGGGAATTTTTCCTCGATCGGGCGGACTTGGCCGTCGCGGCCGGCACGCTCACGGCCGCGGCGCACCTGCCCCCGGACGGCAAGGACATCGCCGCGACGGTCACGGCGAACGTGCCCGACGCCGCCGTGCTCGATCCGACCCTGGCCGGAACCGCCACGGCCACGCTCAAGGCCTCGGGCAGCATCGCGCAGCCGGCGGTCACGGCGACCGTGCGCGCCGCGCGCTTCGCCGCCGGCCCTCTGCGCATGGAATCCGGGGATATCCGGGCCGCGGCCGCCCTCGCCGGGCCTTCTACGGACGCCTTTCCCGGCGTGATGGTCACGATCACGGGCGACCTTGCGGGCCTTTCCGGCCCCGAAGGCGCGACGCTGCTCGGGCAGTCCCTGCGCCTGGCCGCGGACGCGGGCATGGACGCCAAGGGCGACCTTGCCGCGAAATCCGTTTCGCTTGCCGGCCAGGGCGGCGAGCTGCGCCTGACCGACGCCCGGTATGCGCAGGGGCGCGCCACGGGCGATGCGTCCCTGACCGTTGCCGACCTCGCCGGTGCGGCCTCGCTGGCCGGCCTGCGCCTCTCCGGCGGCCTTACCCTCAAGGCAACGGTTGCGGCCGACGCCGATGGCGCGGGCAAGGCCACGCTCGCAGCGGATTTTTCGCGTCTTGCCGGCCCGGCCGCATCCGGGGACGACGCCGCGAGCGCCGCCCTGGCCGCCCTGCTCGGCCCCGCGCCGCGCCTGTCCACTACGCTCGAATTTTCGGGAAACGGCGCGAAACTCAGTGATTTGAACCTCGACGGCAAGGCCGTGCGCCTGATCGGCTCCGGCAGCTTCGAGACCGCCGGGACCGTCGCGGCCAAGCTGACGCTCGCTGCCCCGGACCTCTCCGTGCTGGAGCACGCCCTGGGCCAGCGCGTCGCCGGAGCCCTTTCCTGCGATATTTCCGCCTCGGGCAAGGCCGCCTCGCCGCACGTGTCGGCCAAGGCGACCCTGGACAAGCTGCTCGCCGGGGAGCTGGCCCTGGCCGGCGTCACCCTCGACGTCACGGCCGACGACGTGGCCGGCAACGCCTCGGGCAAGCTCGCCCTGGCCGCCCGGCGCGAAGGCGAGACGGCCAGGCTCGAAACGGATTTCGCCCTGGCCGGCGAGCGGCTGCGCATCCAAAACCTGCGCCTTGGCGCGCCGGACGCATCCTTTTCCGGCGAGGCCGCCGTGGCGCTTGCAACCGGGCGCGTGACCGGCAAGCTCTCGGGCAACGCCGCCAACCTGGCCGGACTCGGCCGCTTCACGGGCCAGCGTCTGGCCGGGGCGTTGCGGCTTTCCGTCGCCGCCGACGCCGCCCGCGACGGGCAGGCCCTGACCGCGGACATCGCCGCGACCAATCTCGCCCTGCCGGGGCTTTCGGCCGGCCGCCTGACCGTCGCCGCGAGCCTCGGCGACGTCACGGGCAACCCGCGCGGCAAGGCGACCGTCGCCGGTTCCGGCGTCGCGGCCGGCGGCATGACCCTTTCTTCCCTCTCCCTCGCCGCCTCGGGCGACGGCCGCACCCTGGCCGCGGACCTCGACGCCAAAGGGACCGTCGCCGGCGGCAAGGCCCTGCAACTGGCGGCCAAGGCCTCCATGGCCGCCGCGGGCAAGGGCCGCAAGGTGACGCTGGCCTCCCTTTCCGGCGCTCTCGACGGCCGCCGCTTCAACCTGTCCGCGCCGGCCGTGGTCGGCCTCGACGGGGAGACGACCAGCCTGTCGGGGCTGTCCCTGGCTTTCGACAAGGCCCGCATCGAGGCCTCGGGCAGCCTCGGGCCGCGCGGGGTTTCGGGCAGGGCCGCGGTCACGGGCTTTCCCCTGCCGCTGCTCGGCGCGTTCGGCGCGCCCGGCATCGGCGGCACGGCGTCCGTGACGGCCACGCTTTCCGGCTCCCCGGCCCGGCCCGAATGCACGGCCGAGGCCCGCCTGGAGGGCGTCACCCTGGCCGCGGAAAAAAGCAAAGGCATGTCTGCGCTGTCCGTGCGGGCCAAGGCCACGGTCGCGGGCGGCAAGGCGACCCTGGCGGCCGGCGTCGCGCCCACGGGCCAGAAGGAGGCCGTGACCGTGGAGGCGGCCGTGCCCATCCGCTTCGCCCTCGCTCCCTTCGTCGCCGACGTGCCCGCCGGGGCCACGCTTTCCGGGCGCGTCACCGCGGACAGCGACCTGTCCCAGATGGCCGTGCTCCTGGCCCAGGCCAACACCCGCATCGACGGCAGGCTCACGGCGGACCTGCGCCTCGGCGGCACGCTCGCCGCGCCGTCCCTTGACGGTTCCCTGGCGCTTGCCGCCAAAAAGCTCGAAAACGCCGACGCCGGACTCGTGCTGCACAACCTGCTCCTGCGCGCCGATGCGGCCGGCGGCGTGCTCACCGTCCGCCAGGGCTCCGGCCAGGACGGCAAGGGCGGCAGCTTCACGCTTTCGGGCACCGTCGGCGTGTCCGACCTCGTCAACGGTCCGGTGGACCTGGCGCTGACCCTGACCCGGCTGCGCGTGGCCGGACTCGACCTCGCCACGGTCACGGCCGACGGCAAGACGCAGGTGAGCGGCACCCTGTCGCACATGCGCGCCAGCGGCAAGATCACGCTGGGGCCGGCGGACATCAACCTGCCGTCCTCGTTGCCGCCCGAAGTGACGGTCATCCCCGTCACCATCATCAACGACCCCAATACCCCGAAAAAAAAGAGAAAACTTGCCCCGCCCGCGGCCGCGCGCCACATCGACCTCGATCTGGTCGTGGCGCTCGGGCAGGCCGTCTACGTACGGGGGCTCGGCCTCGAATCGCGCTGGGGCGGCGAGGTCAAGGTCACGGGCACGGCGGCCGCGCCCCTGGTGGTGGGCAGATATTTCGTGGAAAAGGGCCGGGTGGAGCTTTTCGGCAGCAACCTGGAAATCAGCAAGGGCGAGATCGTCTTCCACGGCGAGACGCCCCCGGCCCCGACGTTCGACATCCTGGCCGAAAACACCTCCTCGGACGGGGTGACGGCAGGCGTCGCCATCACCGGCGATGCGACGAACCCCAACATTGCGCTCGTGTCCAAGCCGACGCTGCCCCACGACGAGATCCTTTCGCGCATCCTTTTCGGGCAAAGCGCGGCCACGCTTTCGCCGCTCCAGGCGGCCCAGCTGGCCCAGGCCGCGGCCTCGCTCTACGCCGGCGGCACGCCGACGAGCATCCTGGCCCGCACGCGCCGTATCCTGGGCCTCGACCAGCTCACCCTGGTCTCGGGCAAGGGCGGTATCTCCTCCACCGTGCTCAAGGCCGGCAAGGAGATCGTCAAGGGCGTGACCGTGGGCGTGGAACAGGGCATGGGCGCGCAAAGCGGGGCCGTGTCCGTGGAGGTGCAGGTCACCCCCAACATCACCATCGACAGCCGCGTGGGCACGAACAACAAGCAGGGCGTCGGCGTCAACTGGAAGTGGGACTACTAGGCGGGACTCTTCACAAATACGATTCTTCGAACGTGCGGTCCCCGAAAAGCGCGTCCGCTTGCTTCGAGGACGCGGCCGAGGCGGGGCCAGGCCGGGAGAAGGCAGCCTCCCCCGGCCCTGCGGAAAACGGGGCGCGCGCCCCGGAAAGCCTACTGGTCGGTCTTGTGCTGCTGCTCGAGCTGCTTTTTGAGGCCTTCCCCGTACTTGCGGGACTGAATGATGATGTCGTCCACCTTGTCCCCGCGCACCTGCATGAGCGAAATGCGATAGGCCCCGTCGATGGGAATCATGGCGTTTTTCGAATCCGCGTACAGGGCGTTCATGGCCGCGATCACGCGATCGGGTTCCATGCCGGCGTAGTTGTTGAAGCAGTTGCGGAAGTTGGTTTCCAGATCCTGGGGCTTGGCGTCTTTCTGCAGGCTGGTCAGGTCGGTGCAGATCGCCCGGGCGGCCGTGGCCAGCCCGAACAGGAACGAGCGTTTTTCCTTTTCCGAATAGTTGTTCCAGGCGTGGGCGAAGGTGCCCGAGCCGGCGGCGGCGGCCAGGGCCGGACCCCGGAAGACCACGAGCACGAACAGGGCGGCAAAAAGCAGGGCCTTTTTGGACATGACGGCGTTCTCCTTGGAAATGGCGGCGGGCGTTCGCGCCCGGCGAACATGCGCGCGTTCTACGCCATGGTGTGCCGCCCGGCAAGTCCGGCCCCTTGACAACGGCCCCGGCCGCAGGCTTTGTGAAAGGCGTTTTCTCCAAACGCCGTCCAAGGAGCGCCCCATGCACCATCGCCTTCCGGTTCTGCTCGCCCTGCTGCTCGCCGTGGCCCTGGCCGTCCCGGCCATCGCCGCCAAGGCTCCCACGGAAATCGCCGGCATCACCCTCGGCGCGGACGCCGAGAGCCTGCGCGACCGTCTGGACCTCTCCCGTCTGGCCCCGCTGTGGGACCGGCCCTGGCTGATTCGCGCCAACCTCAAGCCGACCAAGGGCTTCGAGGCCGGCTACGTGATACTCGGCGGCTGCGCCACCACCAACCGCGTGGAGCGGGTGCGGCTCAAATACAAGGACGACTCCCTGGCGCTTTTCAACAAGCTGGCCAAGGAGCTGACCGCGCGCTACGGCGTGCCCACGCCCCTGCCCGGGGCCAAGGGCGGCAAGTACAAGGGCCTGCGCTGGCTGTTCGGCACGAACAAGACCGGCGGCACGGACCTGCTGCTCGAGCATTTCGAGAAAGGAAGCGGCGAGGAGCCGGTCGGCAACGTCATCCGCATCACGGACAACGGCGCCATCAACCAGGAGCGCGCCTGCTACGACGGCATGGTGCGCGGCGCGCCCGAACCCCAGCCGGCCTTTCCGCTTTTCGAAATCGACGAGACCTGGCTGTTGCCCAAATAAGGCCATCCCATGGTGTTCGGACACCTCGCGGCAGGCTCGCTCGGCCAACAGTGCCTCTTTCGCCGGGCGGGCCTGCCGTTTTGCCTGATCGCGGCCTTCGGCCCGGACTGGATCGACAAGCCGCTCAAGCTCTTTTTCGATCTTCCCGGCCACGGCATTGCCCACAGCCTGTGCGGAACGGCGCTTTTTCTCGGGGCTTTCGCCTGGGCCTGCCGGCGCTTCTCCCTGCCGGCCTGCTGGCCCGTTGCGGCGACCTTTTTCTGGGCGCTGCACCTGCTTTGCGACATGGTCAAGCCCGCGGCCCTGCTCTGGCCGGTCCTGGGCCCCTTTCCCGTCTTCACCAAGTCCACGTCCGCCTTGGCCTGGAGTTTCTATACGGCCCGTCCCCTTTCGACCATGGCCTGGTGCGACCTGGCCCTCGTCGCGCTGGCCGCGGCGGCGCGCCTGACCGCCCTGCAGCGCCGTCCGGCCATGGCCCACGGCCGTCCCTGACGCCCGCCGGGGCAAGGCCGCCTTTTGGCGACGCCGCATTGACACAAAAGCGTGATTCGGCCTAGGATTTTGCCCGCTTGCGGGCGCGGCGCCCGCCGGAAACACGACTTCCCAACGCCCGTAGACGAACCATCCCAGGAGGACACGCATATGGCGGTGACGATCGGCATCAACGGATTCGGCCGCATCGGCCGGTACCTGACGCGGCTTGTGGCCGACGACCCCGAGATCACCCTCACGGCCATCAATGCCAGGGCCGACAACGCCCAGCTTGCCCACCTGCTCAAGTACGATTCCGTGCACGGCCGCTTTGCGGGCACGGTCGAACCCACCGACGAAGGCCTGCGCATAAACGGCAAACCCGTGAAGATCACCCGCCACGGCGGCGGCGAATGGCGCTGGAACGATTGCGGCTGCGACTACGTGGTCGAGACCACGGGCAAGTTCGTGGATCGCGAGTCCTGCGAAAAGCACATGTGCGCCGGCGCGAAGAAGGTCATCATCAGCGCCCCGGGCAAGGACGAGGACATCACCATCGTCATGGGCGTCAACGACCACGAGCTGTCGCCCGAGCACAAGATCATCTCCAACGCCTCCTGCACCACCAACTGCCTGGCCCCCATCGCCAAGGCCTTAAACGACGCCTTCGGCATCAAGCACGGTCTGATGACCACCATCCACTCCTACACCATGAGCCAGCGCATCCTGGACGGCTCGCACAAGGACTGGCGGCGGGCCCGGGCCTGCGCCCTGTCCATGATCCCGACGACCACGGGCGCGGCGCGCGCCGTGACCAAGGTCATCCCGGCGCTGACCGGCCGCCTGGACGGCATGTCCATCCGCGTGCCCACGCCCAACGTCTCGGTGGTGGATTTCACCTGCGAACTGGAAAAGCCCACGGACACGGCGGGCATGCTCGCCACGCTCAAGGCGGCCTCGGGCGAGAACATGGGCTTTACGGAAGAGCCGCTGGTGTCCGTCGATTTCCTGGGCGACACCCACGGCGGCGTGGTCGACGCCAAGGCCTCCCAGGTGCTCGACGGCACCCTGTGCAAGGTCCTGGCCTGGTACGACAACGAGGCCGGCTTCACCAACCAGCTCGTGCGCCTGATCAAGATGGTCGCCGCGCAGTAACGCCGACGCCCCATTGCGCCTCTTTCGCCGCCCGCCGGGTTCCGCGCCCGGCGGGCGGCTTGCGTCTCGGGGGCCGGAAGCATTTTCCCCTAAAGCATCCGGCGCGGCGGTCGATACGGTGTGTGCGGGGGCAAGCGCGCCCCGCACAACGCCAGGAAGAGGATTCGGCCATGACCGCGCCCCTTACGCCCGACACGCTCTTTCGCTCCCCGCTCATCGTGACCGCCAGCGAAGGCCATGCCCGCATCGACCGGGAATTCTTCAAGCGCGTGCGCATGTTCGCCGTGCGCCACGCGTCTTCCGGGGCCGAGGCCCTGGCCCTGGCCCGCCGCGAGACCGTGGACGTCATCTTCTGCGACGCCGCCCTCGGCGACATGGACGGCAGCACCTTCGTCGCCGCCCTGCGGGCCGATCCGGCCCTGGCGCACATCCCCGTCATCCTGGCCATGACCGACGCCCGGCGCGACGACGTGCTCTCGGCCGTGAAGCTCGGCGCGGCCGGCCTGTGCCTGCGCCCCTATTCCGAGGACACCTTTCGCAAGCACCTCGCCATGGCCGCGCACATGGCCCGCTTCGCCGCCGCGGAAAAGGCGGCCCTGGCCCGCGCCGCCGCCAGGGAGGCCGCAGGCGACCCGGACGGAGCGCGGCAGGACTACGAGGAAGTGGCCCGCACGCCCGACGACGCCCCCCGCTTTTTCGAGGAAGGCATGTCGGCGCTCGCCGCGCGCGACGTGGAACGCGCCATCCTCGCCTTCCACAAGGCCCTGGCGCTAAACGCCCTGTTCGTCGAGGCCTACCTCGGCCTGGCCCGGGCCTGGAAGGCCAAGGGCAGCACCAAGCAGTACCGGCACTACATGAAAGAGGCGGCCTCGGCCTGCGCACGCGCGAACCGCTTCGTGGAGCTGCGCGACAAGTTCGTGGCCCTGCTCGGCGACGACGAGGCCGGGTTCAATCCGTTCCTGGCCCTCGGCAACGAGCTGTTGCGCGAACGCCATTACACTTCTTCCATCGTGCTCTACCGCCACGCCCTGGAGCTCGCCCCGAAAAACGCCGACATCTACCTCGGCCTTTCCAAGGCCTACCATTTCCTGCGCCGGCCGGACCTGGCCCGTCGGGCCGCGCACAAGAGCCTGCTTTTAAACGACCGCAACGAGGAAGCGCGCGCCATCCACCGCCGCCTGACCGAGGGACGGCGTTCGGGCGACATCGCCTCCATGGAGCAGGCCGCCAGGGAAGCCCCGGCGCCGCGCTATCCGCTGCTGCTGCGCGGCGTGCTCTATCTGGCCGCAATCGCTTCCGAAACGCTGGTGCGGCCGCGCAAGGCCGCCCGCGCCGCCTGACCGCAGCCTCCCCGGCCTGCCCCGGCATTGCCTCGCCGGGCGAAATACGGCATACGGACAGGCAAGGACGCCGTGCGTCCGAGGAGGAAGAGCCATGTCCGATGCCGTCACACCAGCCGGACACACCGAAGCGTCTCCCTCCGGCCATATCGAGGCCCTGCCCCCAGGCCGCATCGAAGCGCTGCCGCCCGGCCGTTTCGAAGCCGGCCCACCCGGCGCGGTGACCCCGTCGCCTGCCGGCGCCGTGCAAACGCCGCCGGCAGGACACGTGGACGTGCCCCTGGGAGGCCATGTGGAACCGACGCCCGCAGGCAGCATCCAGCCGGTCGCGTCCGGCGTATTGGAGGTCGCCCAGGGTGGCATCGTCAACATCCGGCTGTAGCCGCGCCGCCCTATGATGCGGCACGGGCTCCGCCCGTTATTCGTCATGCAAAATGCACTTCGTCCTTTCCTGCGTCCGATCATTTGCCTGTGCGCGCTGCTCCTGGGGCTCACCCTGTTCGGCTGTAGCGCGAAAATCGTGCACGACCCCGGCCAAGTGCTGGCCGAAAAGGTAAAATCCAACAAATATGCCTACATGCGCTACTCCCAGGCCGAGGAAGACGCCCGCCGCGACGGCAATGCCGAAGCCGTGGAGCGCTATCGCCAGGCCAAGGAGACGGCGCTCGAGCAGTACAAGCGTTACGACCAGGAACTGACGCAGTACCAGTCCCAGCACGCCTCGGGCCTGCCCAAGTAGCCGCCGTTCCTCGCCGCGGCCGACCATTCTGGCGGCCGCGGCGATGCGCTATGGCGGCGTGCCCGTTTCTCGCCTGCCGAGGCATGGCCGTTGCCGGTGCGAACGCCGACGCTGCAGCCCGCACACGGCGTCGACGCCGCGTTTTTCCCGCCGCACGGGCCTCTCGTCCATGACGGCCGATCATCCCGCCAAGCGTCCAGGCATATCGCCCGGCTCATCGCCCGCAGCGTAACGATTCCGCTTTCCGGGAGTGGCCCTTCGCCGCCGCGGACAATAAAAAAAGGCCGCCTCCTTGCGGAGACGGCCTTGGCGCGTCTGCGAAAGCGTGCCGGTCTCAGGCCTTGGCCGCGGCCGTGTCGCCGGAGCCCGCCGGAGCCTTGGTGCGCGGCGTCAGGCCCGAGCCCAGGTCGAGCAGGATGGGGCTGGCCACGAAGACCGAGGAATACGTGCCGGCCAGGATGCCGATGAGCATGGCCAGGGCGAAGTCGTGGATGACCGCGCCGCCGAAGACGTACAGGCAGGCCACGGTGATGAGCGTGGTGCCGGCCGTGAGGATGGTGCGCGAGAGCGTCTCGTTGATGCTCTGGTTGATCAACTGGCCAAAGGGCATGCCCTTGCCCGCGGCGCGCAGATGTTCCCGGATGCGGTCGTAGACGATGATGGTGTCGTTGAGGGAATAGCCGAGGATGGTGAGCAGCGCCGCGACGATGGTCAGGTCGAACTCCTTGTCGAACAGCGAAAAGAGCGCGATGGTGACCAGGATGTCGTGCAGGTCCGCGACCACGGCTCCGAGCGCGTATTTGAGCCGCATCACGAAGCATAGCGCGAGCGTGATGACCATGGCGGCCACGATGAGCCACACGGTCGACGCGCCAAAGAGCTTGAGCACGTAGATGCCGCCGGCAAGCCCCGCCGCCATCATGCCCGCGGCCATCCAGCGCTGTTCGAAGCGCCCGGAAATGTAGATGGCGATGAGCAGTACCGAATAGAAGATGGCCTCGAGCGCCTTGCCGCGCAGATCCGCGCCGACCTTGGGGCCGACCATCTCCAGGCGCTGGACGGAATACCCCGAATCGGGAAGGTTCTTCGCCAGGGCCGTTTCCACGGCCGCGCGGATGGATTCCTGATGCGCTTCGCTTTCCGAGGCCCGGATGAGATACTCGTTGGCGTCGTCCTGCCCGAAGCGTTGCACGACCACGTTTTGCAGGCCCACGCCCTCCACGGCCTTGTCGATCAGCTTGACGTCCATGGGCTTGGCGAAACGGACCTGGATGGACAGGCCGCCGGAAAAGTCCACGCCGTAGCGGGGACCGCCCTTCACGGCCAGGGAGATGAACCCGGCCACGATGATGGCCGCCGAAACCAGGTAGGCCAGCTTGCGGTACTTGAGAAAGTTGATGTTGGTGCCGGGCTTGATCAGCTCGAGGACCATCGTTTCCCCCTCTGGGTTGTTGCGGGAATGGCGGACGGAAGGCGCCCGGGCCACCCGCCCGCGGAAATGGGGTTGAACCTTCCGCCAAAGGCGCAGGGCTTGTCAAGGCCGGCGGGCCGGCCCCTGTCGCGGGACTGGGGCACGGCCTACCGGAAATATTTGAGAAACGGGCTCTGGGGCGTGAGCACCAGCCGCGTCTTGTGCGCGAGCGCCTTCTGGTAGGCCTCAAGGCTGCGCGTGAAGGAGAAAAAGTCCGGGGCCTTGGTCACGGCCTCGGCCCAGACCGACGCCGCCTCGGCGTCGCCCGCGCCGCGCAGCACCTCGGCCTGGCGTTCGGCCTCGGCCAGAAGCACGGTCCGGTCCTTGTCCGCGCCGGATTTGATCTTTTCCATCTCCTCCCAGCCCTCGGACCGGTACAGCTTGGCTTGGCGCTCGCGTTCGGCGCGCATGCGGCCATAGATGGCCTGGGCGTTTTCCGGCGGCAGGTCCGTACGCTTGATGCGCACGTCCACGATGTCGATGCCGTAGGGGGAGAGCAGCTGGTTGGACTTCTGCGTCACCTCGCCCATGATCACGGCGCGCTTTTCCGAGACGATGTCCTGGAGCGTGTACTGACCCAGGGCCACGCGCAGTTCGGCGTAAATGATGTCGTCGAGGCGGGCGTGGGCCCGGCCCACCGTGCGCAGCGTGCGGTAAAAAAGGAGCGGGTTGGCGATGCGCCAGCGGGCGTAGTTGTCCACCACCAGGTTTTTTTTGTCGAGGGTGAGCACCTCGGCCGTCTTGGCGTCGTATTCCAGGAGCCTGGCGTCGAAAAAGACGACGTTCTGGATGAAGGGGATCTTGAAGTGCAGGCCCGGCCCCTGGGCGTCGCCCGTGGGCTTGCCGAGCTGGAGCACGATGGCCTTTTCGGTCTGGTCCACCACGTAGACGCTCTGGAAGGCGACGACGAGGGCGAAAAAGGCCAGGACCGCGGTGAGGATGACGGAAGTTTTCACGGCCGGCCTCCCTTGGCCTTGGCCGGGTCGGCCTTGGCCGCCTCGGGCTGCGCGGCGGCGTCGGGCGCGCCCGGGGCAAGCTGGGTCAGCGGCAGGTAGGGCACCGCCTGGCGGGCCGCGTCGTTGCCGAGCACGATCTTTTCCAGGTCGGGGCTGGCGAAAAGGTTTTCCATGGCCTCGATGTAGAGCCGCTCGCGGGTGACGTCCTTGGCCTTGTCGTATTCGGCGCGCAGGGCCGAGAAGCGGTCCGCGCCGCCCCTGGCGCGACGGATGGTCTGCTCGCGGTAGGCCGTGGCTTCGTTTATGATCGCCGCGGCGCGGCCCCGGGCCTTGGGCAGGATGTCGTTGGCGTAGGCGTCGGCCTCGTTGATCAGGCGGCTTTTGTCCTCGCGCGCGCTGGCCACGTCCTTGAAGGCGTCCACCACTTCACGGGGCGGATGCACGTCCTGCAACTGCACGGCGAGCACCTCGACGCCGCTGTTGTAGCGGTTGAGCATCTCCTGGAGCAGCTTCTTGGCGTCGGTCTGCACCTTGAGCTTGCCCGAGGTGAGCACGGAATCGATCTTGGCGTCGCCCATGACCTCGCGCATGGCCGCCTCGGCCGCGCTCTTGACCGTCTCGTCGGGGCGGTCGACCTTGAAGAGATAGTCCACGGCGTTGCCGATCTGGTATTGCACGATAAACTGCGCGTCCACGATGTTCTCGTCGCCCGTGAGCATGAGCGATTCCTCGGGCACCGGGCGGCTTTGCAGCGCGCTGCCGTCGCGCCCGGGCATGGAGCGGAACCCGATCTCCACCCGGCGCACCTGGGAGACTTTCGGGGTCTTTACGGTCTCGATGGGAAACGGTAAGTGGTAATGCGGTCCCGGTCCGGTGCTGTACGCATAGGCGCCGAAACGCTGGACCACGCCGGCCTCGTCGGGTTCCACGATGTAGATGCCGCTGGCGGCCCACAAAAGGACCACGACCAGCAGCACGATCTTCGGTCCCCCCGGCAACCGCCCCTTGAAAGAGGACAGTTTCTTGCCCAGATCCTCGCCGAAGCGGCCGGGGTCCGGAATCGGCGAACCCTGGCGGCGTTTTTGCTCAGTGAGCTTTTCCCAATCCCAGTTCATTTCAGGCGGCATAGGAGAGATGCGGGGGAAGGTCAAGGGAAGCGCCCCCCCGCCGCCGTCGTCAACTGCATGGAGGATATTGCATGAAACCCGTCTCGCCCGGCGTTTTCCGCGCCTACGATATCCGGGGCGTCGTGGACGTCGACTTCGATCCCGACTGGGTGGAACTGCTCGGCCGGGCGGCCGGGACGTATTTTCTGCGCCAGGGTTATAGCCAGGCCGTTGTCGGCCACGACTGCCGCCTGAGTTCGCCCGAGTACCAGGCGCGCCTGGCCGTGGGCCTGGCCTCGTGCGGCATCGACGTGGTGTGTCTGGGCATGGTGCCGACGCCGGTTTTCTACTACGGGGTCAAGGCGCTCGGGCGCAAAGCCGGCATCATGGTCACGGCAAGCCATAACCCTCCGGAATTCAACGGCTTCAAGATATGGTGCGGCGAGACCACCATCCATACCGACGCCATTCGCGAAGTCTACGACATCATGGCCGCGGGCGAGTTCGCCTCCGGCATGGGCATCATCTGCGAGCACGACATCAGGCCCTCCTACGTGGAGCATCTGACCGACCAGATGGTGCTTGCGCGCGCGGTCAAGGTCGTGGTGGACGGCGGCAACGGGGCCGGGGGGCTCATCTGCGCCGAGGCGCTGCGCCAGTGCGGCGCGCAGGTCGTGCCGCTCTACTGCGAGCCCGACGGCCGCTTTCCCAACCACCACCCCGATCCCGTGGTGCTGGAAAACGTCGCCGACCTCGCGGCGCGTGTCGTGGCCGAGGGCGCGGATTTCGGCGTCGGCCTCGACGGCGACGCGGACCGCATCGGCGTCGTGGACGGCTCCGGCCGACTCATGTACGGCGACCAGATCCTGGCCATCTACGCCCGCGCGGTGCTCTCCGCCCACCCCGGGGGCACGGTCATCGGCGAGGTCAAGTGCAGCCACCTGCTGTACAGGGACATCGCCGCCCACGGCGGCGAGCCGGTCATGGCCGCCACGGGCCATTCGCTGATCAAGTCGCGCATGCGCGAAACCGGCGCGATCCTCGCCGGGGAGATGAGCGGGCACATGTTCTTCGCGGACCGCTATTTCGGCTTCGACGACGGCATCTACGCCGCTGCGCGGCTGGCCGAGATCGTGGCCGCCTCGCGCAAACCGCTCGGGGCCATGCTTTCGGACTGGCCGGCCACGGTCAACACCCCGGAAATCCGCATGGATTGCCCGGACGCGGTCAAGTTCGCGGTGGTCGAGAAGGCGCGCAACTTTTTTGCGGGCCGCTACGACGTCATCGACGTGGACGGGGTGCGGCTGACCTTCCCGGACGGCTGGGGGCTGCTGCGCGCTTCCAACACCCAGCCCGTGCTGGTGCTGCGCTTCGAGGCCGAGACGCCCGGGCGGCTCGCGGCGATCCGCCGCCTGATCGAGGAGCCTGTCGCCGGCTGGATCGCGGAGCTTTCGGCGTAAGCCGCTTGCGCCCGCCCGGGCCGGCGGCGGCGTCCGCGCAAGGAGGAACGACGATGCGTACGGTTGCGACGCTGTGTTTTGTTGCCGCGCTTTTGTGTTGCCGTCCGGCCCTGGCCCAGACCTACCACCCCAATCCGGCCCTGGGCGAACTGCTTGCCAAGACGAAGTACATCGCCCAGCCCGCCAACGTCGGCGGCAAGAACATCCTGGACAACAGCTGCATCTACAAGGACAGCTTTTCCCTAAGCCCTTCCAAAACAGAGCTCGAAACGTGCGACGTCGCCAAAGCCACGGCCGACTTCACGGCCAAGTACGGCCGCCCCGACGCCACTGCCCCAGCCCCGGGCGGCAAGACCCTGCTCGAGTACTTTCTGCTCCATAACGACAACAGCTACCACGTGAAGGTGTTCGTGGGCTGCTCCGGCGGCAAGACCGAGACCTTCGCCATGGTCGAGTGCAAGGTCGAGAAAAACCGCGCCAAGCCCGGCCCTCCGCCCAAGGAGGGCAAGCCGTTCTGGAAAAATCTTTCGCCGTTCTAGGCGGCAGCCGCACAGACGCCTCCCCGATTTGCCCCTCCGCGCCATCCGGGCTATAAGACGGGAAAACCGACCCCCGGATACAACGCATGCGCAGACTGAAATGGTTCCTTCTCCTGGCCGTCGTCGCCGGGGCCGGGCTCTACGCCTGGATGATCGCCCACAAGACCGTCGAACCGCCCCGCGTGCTGGCCACGGCCGAAGCGCAGGTCGGCGACGTGCGCAAGGTCCTTGAGGCGACGGGCATCATCAAGGCGCAGGTCGGGGCCATCGTCAAGATCGGCGCGCGCGCCACGGGCACCATTAAGGAAATGAACGTCAAGGTCGGCGACGACGTTCACAAGGGCCAGCTCATCGCCGTGATCGACGACAGGGAACTGCGCGCCCAGCTCGACGAGGCCGAGGCCAAGCTCGCCCGGGCCACGGCCGAACTGGCGCAGGTCGAGGCCGTCTATCCCAAACGCATCGCCGAGGCGCAGGCCGAACAGCGCCTGTCCCGGGCCAAGAGCGACTACGCCGCCGCCAACCTCAAACGCCAGGAAGAGCTCTACGGCAAGTCGCTGATCGCCCGCGACGTCCTCGACGCCGCCCGCCGCGACGCCCTGGTCGGCCAAAACGAGGTGCTCGCCCGGGAGGCCTCCGAGGTCCGGCTGCAAACCGAATTCGACAAGGAGCGCCTCAAGGCGCAAAAGGCCAAGGAAGAAGCCGAAGCCGTCATCGAATCGGTCAAGACCAAGATTTCCTACACCCGCATCGTCAGCCCCATCGACGGCGTGGTCGCGCTGGTCACCTCCCAGGCCGGCGAAACGGTCGTGGCCGGGTTGCAGGTGGCCAACCTCATCACCGTGCTCGACCCCACGCGCCTGGAAATGTGGATCTACGTGGACGAGACCGACGTGGGCCAGGTGCACCCCGGCCTTGCCGTGGAATTCCGCGTGGACGCCCATCCCGGCGCGGTGTTTAAGGGCCGCGTGGACCAGATCTATCCCCAGCCGGAAATCCGCGACAACATCGTCTACTACCAGGCCCTCGTGCGCCTGGACCCCAAGGAATCCGCCCAGCTGCGCCCGGAAATGACCACGCAGTGCCAGATCGTGGTGCAGGAGAAAAAGGGCGTGCTCGTCATCCCCAACGCCGCGCTCAAGTGGATCGGCGACCGCCAGGTCGTGTTCGCCGTGGCCGGAGACGGCTCCGTGCGCGAGGTCAGCCCCACGCTCGGCCTGGAGGGCCTCAACGAAACCGAGGTGACCGCCGGGCTTTCCCCGGGCGAAAAGGTGGCCACGCAGATCGTGCTGCCCGGGCTCGCCGCGCCTTCCATCAACGCCCCCCGCGCCAACAGGCCGGTGCGGCGATGAGCGCGGCCGCCGACGCCCCGGGCGATCCCGCAGCGTCCCGCGCGCAAGGGGCGTTCATCGAACTCGCCGACGTCACCCGGACCTACGTCATGGCCGACACGCCCCACACCGTGCTCGCCGGGGTCACGCTCGACATCGCCGCCGGCGAATTCGCCGCGATCATGGGACCGTCGGGCTCGGGCAAATCCACGCTGCTGCACATCCTGGGGCTGCTCGACCGCCCCACCTCGGGCAGCTACCGCCTGGGCGGGCGCGACACCGGGGAGCTCGACGACGACGCCCTGTCGCGACTGCGCAACCAGGCCATCGGCTTCGTGTTCCAGAGCTTCTACCTCGTGCCCTACGCCACGGCGCTCGACAACGTGCTGCTCCCGGGGCTTTACAGCGACACGCCGGGCGCGGCGCTGCGCCGACGCGGCGAGGCGCTCCTGGCCCAGGTGGGGCTTACCGCCCAGGCCGGGCACAAACCCTCCCAGCTTTCCGGCGGCCAGCAGCAGCGCGTGGCCCTGGCCCGGGCGCTCATCAACGACCCGGACCTGATCCTGGCAGACGAGCCCACGGGACAGCTCGATTCGGCCACGAGCGCCGAAATCATGGGGTTGCTCGCCACGGTCAACCGCGAGGCGGGCAAGACCGTCATCGTGGTCACCCACGACCAGGCCACGGCCGCCTACGCGCGCCGCCAGATCCTCGTCCATGACGGCCGCATCTCGAAGTCCTAGGCGCGCCCTGCGCATCCTCTGGCGCATCCAGCGCATGGCCCTGCTTGCGCTTCTCGCGCACAAGGCGCGCAGCGCCTTCGTCATCGCCGCCGTGGCCATGGGCGTGGCGGCGCTCACGGTCATCGTGGCCTCGGTGGACGGCGCGCGGCGCAAGGCCCTGGAGATCGTCGACTTCTTCGGCCCGGACGCGGTCATGGTCCTTGGCGGCGACATCGAGAACCGGCCCGTGGGCCAGCGCGTCTACACCCTCACCTGGGCCGACGCGCGGGCCGTGGCGCGCTCCCTGCCCGGAGCCTACGCCGTGCTGCCCATGCGTTCGATCCGCCAGATCACGCTCAAGTACGGCAACAGGAACCACGAATCCCCGGTGGTGGTCGGGGCCACGGAAAACTACGCCAGGGCCTGGAACTGGCCGTTGGCCGAAGGCCGCGACCTGTCCGAAGAGGACGTGGCGCGCGGGGCCAAGGTGGCGCTTATCGGCGACGAACCGGCGCGCCAGCTTTTCGGCGACGCCTCGCCCCTCGGGCGCACCATCATGGTCAGAAACCTGCCCGTGCAGATCGTCGGCCGGCTGGCCTACCGTGGCCTTTCGGGCGGCGGTTCGGACGTCACCATCGACGACCGCATCATCATGCCCATCACCACGCTCACCCAGCGTTTCAACCTCGACCGCAAGTACTTCCGGGGGCTTCGCATCAAGTTCCACGACCCGGACCTGATCGACACGCACAAGGACAACCTGCGCGCCCTGCTGCGCCACCTGCACCACCTCGGGCCCACGGACAACGACGACTTCACCATCATTTCGGCAAGCGAAATCCTCAAGTTCCTCACGGCGTTCACCGGCGGGCTGGTCGCCTTCCTCGGCATCACGGCCGGGGTGGCGATCGTGGTCGGCGGCTTCGTGCTGGCCAACCTGATGTTTTTAAGCGTCAGCGAGCGCAAGGCGGAAATCGGCCTGCGCAAGGCCGTGGGCGCGAGCGGCGCGGCGATCACCGCCCAGTTCCTGTCCGAGGCCCTTTACCTGACCCTGGCCGGCTCGCTCGCCGGCGTGGCGCTCGGCGTGGCGCTCGGGGAATCCCTGTCCCGCCTGGGCCTGCTGCAACTGCGCCTGTCGCCCAAGGTCTTCGTGCTCTCCCTTGCCGCGGCCGTGGCCATCGCCCTGGTCTTCGGCCTGCGTCCCGCGCGCAAGGCCGCGGCCATGGACCCCATCGAAGCCCTGCGCGGCGGCGGCGACTGAGCCTGCCGCGTTCCGGCCCTGGCCGTGCCGCTGGCAACGTTCCAAGCAGCCGTAGCGGCTGCAGCAATGACGCCCGGCGAACCAAAAACCGCGCCCGCCCCGGGGGAACGGGAGCGGGCGCAGCGAGGAGCGTCGGGAAAGCGTAAGGCTTCCCCGCAGGGACATCAGGCGAGGAGTCTGGACGCGTCATCCATGATCGCGGCGATGGCCAGCCCGCGCGGGCAGGCGGCCTCGGCCCGGGAGAAATCCAGGGATGAGGGATCGCGCCGCAGCGCCTCGGGCAGGCTCGCGTAAAGCTCCCTTGCGATGGCCGTCTCGCCGTAGTCGCGGTGGTACATCATGGCGCGCATGACGTCGGCCACGGGCACGGCCCCACCCATGGCCGCGCCGCACACGCCGGCGCAGCCCGCGCAGTAGTCGCCGTGCGTGGCGTCGGCAAAGGCGCGCAGCGCGTCGAAGTCCTCCCGGGCGAGCGCCGTGGCGTCGCGCGCGGCGGCCACGTTGGCCGAGAGGATGGTGAGGTTGGGCATCTGGGAGCAGGCCGAGGCGATGTCCGGGTTTTGCCAGATGGCCTTGAGCTTGGCCTGCTTGTCGGTGAAGCCCTTCTCCAGGAACCGGCCGGCCATGTCCAGTTCCGTCTCCGAATCGGTCTTGACCGGCCCGCCGCCCTGCGTCTTCATGGCCACCACGCCGATGCCCGCCTTGGCGCAGGCCGCAAGGGCCTCGCGCATCTTCTGCTCGTGCATGAGCCGGAAGTTGTAGGACACCATCACCGCGTCGATCCAGTCGAGCTTGGCCGCGCCGAGCAGGCAGTCCTCCATGTTGGCGTGGGAGCTGAAGCCGAAAAACTTGATCTTGCCGGCTTTTTTCTGCGCCGCCGCCCAGTCGCGCATCTGCCCGTCCATTTCACCGATGCCCGAGATGCCGTGGACGTAGAACAGGTCCACGTAATCGGTTTTGAGCCGGGCAAGCGCGGCGTCCAGGCGCTCGTCGAACTTGCCGCCCTTGGGCACGAGCTTGGTGGTCAGGACGATCTGTTTGCGCGCCTCGGGGTTGCGCGCGAAAAAGCGGCCATAGCCCTCTTCGGACATGCCGTTGCCGTAGGCCTCGGCCGTGTCCCAGAAGTTGACGCCCCAGCCCAGGGCCTGACGCAGGAGCAGCTGGTTGTTGATGGTGTCGAACATGCCGCCGAGATTGAGGATGGACACCTCGAGTCCGGTTTTGCCGAGCTTGCGCCGGGGCATGGGGCCGGGGGCGGCCTTTTCGGGCTCGCCCGCGGCAAGGGCCGGGCCGGGCAGACCCATGCCGGCCACGGCCAGCCCGCCAAGTCCCAGGGTCTTCATCAAGTCGCGCCGGGTGAAACCGGCCTTTTTTTCCGCAGCCATCGCCGTCCTCCTTGGCGCGCGGGTTGCCCCGCGTCGCGCCCCGCAGGGCCGTATGCGTCGTCACCCGCCCGCCGCGTCCGGCAACGGACGGAAAAGCGTCAGGCCAGCATCCGCCCCGGGCCCGAGCGCGATTCGTTCTCGCGCGTCACGCGGATGGCCCGCAGCCCGGACACCGGGCATTCGTGCTCGCACATGCCGCAGCCCACGCAACGCGCCGGGTCCACATGGGGCTGCTGGAGCCGTACCACGACCTCGGCGCGGCGGCCCTGGCCGAGGTCGGCAAGCGGTTTTTCGAGCGTCAGGCTCGCGCCGGAAAGGGACACGATGCGCCGTGCCGCCGCGTCGGGGAACCCGGCCGGGCGCAGGTAATAGTCGCCGCTGCCGAGGTTGCGGCCCGTGCCCGGCGCGGCCGCAAGGGCCAAGACCGCGCCTTTGGCGTCGGCGATGTCCACGGCCCCGCCGAACACGGGCTCGAAAACCGTACGCACGCCGATGGCCTTGGGGCTGACCGGGCAGACCTCCTGGCAGACGATGCACGGCCGGCCCATGGCCCAGGGCAGGCAGCGCGTGCGGTCCACGAACGCCGTGCCCAGGCGCAGGGGGCCGGCGGCGGCGAAATCGCCGCGCCCGAGTTTTTCGGCGAGCGTGAAAGGCCGGATGGCCGCCGTGGGGCAGACCTGCCCGCAGGCGATGCAGTTTTGCAGGCAGCCGGCCCTGCCCAGGCGGTAATCGAGGGCGGGCGTCCACAATCCGGCGACGCCGGCCACGGTCACGGCCGGCTGGATCACGCCCGCCGGGCAGACGCGCATGCATTGGCCGCAGCGGATGCAGCGGGCAAGGAACCGGTCCTCGTCGAGGGAGCCGGGCGGGCGGATCAGGCTTGCATTGCGGCCCTGGGCCTCGGCCCCGCCCACGCGCCACAGCGGCGCGGCCAGCGCGCCGGCAGCCAGCGCGGCCAGGGCGCCGCGCCGGGAAAGGTCCGGCAACGCCCGCTCGCCGCAGGCCGAAGCGCGCGCGCCAAAGCCGATGCGGCCCGTGGGACAGGCGTCCAGGCAATTCATGCAGAGCACGCATTCACTGAGCAGCAGTTCCCCGGACGGCCGGCAGCCGCCTTCGCAGTATTCCTCGCAGCGCCGGCACGTGCCGCACGATTTCGCGTCGGCCTTGCCGATGCGCCAGGGAACGAAACGCACGGCCAGACCGAAAAGCGCGCCCAAGGGGCAGACATAGCGGCAGAAAAAACGGGGCCGCCAGAGGTTGGCGGCCAGGACGGCCAGCAGAAGCAGCCCGATGGCGGACGCCCCGGCGTAGGCGCGGCCTTCGCCGTGGACGCCGAAGCGGCCGGGATCGACCAGGGGCAGCACGGCGAGGTTCACGCCCCGCGCGACCAGCGGCAGCGGATCGAGCAGCCCGGTTTGCACGCTACCAAGGGCCGCCGCGCCCAGGAAAAAGGCCAGCAGCACGTATTTGACGCCCTGGCCCCTGTCCGGGACGTTTTCCGCCACGCGCCGCGCCGTGCCCGCCCGCCGTCGCCACAGCCAGCCGGCAAGCTGGTTGAGCGCACCCAGGGGACAGACGAAGCCGCAGAAGAAGCGGCCGAGAAAAAAGGTTACGACCAGAACGAGCACCGCCCAGAAAAGCGGCGCGTACAGCGTGTGCGTCGAAAGCACCGTGACCAGGGCCGTCAGCGGATCGAGGGAGAGAATGAAGTTGATGGGCCAGCCGCGCAGCTGCCAGAAGGCGTCGCCGACGGTAGCAACCACGCAGAACCACAGGAAAAGCAGCACGAAGAAGGTCTGGCTCGCACGCCTGGCGACGACGATACGCATGTCCTACCCCGCCGCCGGTTCGGTGTTGATGGTGACGGGAGCAAGGCTCGCCACGTCCAGGGTGCCGACGCCGGCGGTTTGCGCCAGGGCGAGGTAGGGCAGGTCCGCGGGCGTCTTGCCGAGCAGCGTCACGCCGAGCGTGTCCGTGGCCACGGGATCGGGCGACAGGTACATGACCCCGGCGGCGCGCAGGTCGGACAGCGACCCGCCCGTGGGGCCGTTGGTCATCATCACGGTCGTGCCGTCGAGCACGCACAGCGTCGGGCGCAGCATGCCGCCGAGTTCGGCGATGATGCCGTTGATGTCCTGGTGGAAGATGTTGCGCCGCCCACCGAGGAGCCCGTAGAAATTTTTGAGCGACATCGAGGCCACGGCCCGCTGGTGGTCCTTGACCGCGGCCAGGGCGATGACCTTGGTCACGCCGGCGAAGGCCCCGGAAAAGACCGGCCAGTCGGCGAGCAGCCGCCCGCCCGGCAGGGACAGCGGCGAGAAAAGGGCCGGACGCGGCAGGATGATCCGCGCCCCGGCCGCACGGGCCGCGTCGCCAAGGCCCGAGACCTCGAAACAGCTTTCGGGGTTGTTGATGGGGTTGTCCGCGACGAGCACCTTCGCGGCACCGGCCTCGCGACAGGCGGCGGCCACGGCGGATAAAAGCTCCGGGCTCGTGGTCGCGCCGAGGACGGCCGGCGAGGCGATGACGGCGTTGACCTTGAGCAGCACCGTGTCGCCCTTGGCGATAAACGCGCCCATGCCGCCAAGGGCCGCGACCCCGGCCCTGAACATGGCCGCGCGGTCCGTGCCGTGCACCTCGGCCAGTCGGGGTTTGCCGGCCTGGGGCGGGGGCGCGGCGAAATCGCCGAGCGTCGTCAGCGTCCTGGCGTTTTCCACGGCCGCCGGCCCGGACGGGTCGCGCAGGGCAAGCCCGAGCCCGCCCACGGCCACGGCCGCCGCGCCCGCCCCGGCCAGGCGCAGCAGGAAATCCCGGCGCGACAGCGGTCCGGGACGTTCCTTGCCCGCAGCCGGCATGTTCTCATGCTCGTTCATGGAATACGTTCCTTGAGGCGGGCCGCGAGGTTCGCGGCCAGTTCCAGGGCGGCCTCGCGGCTGACGGCGTCATGCACGCCGGCGAGGAGCCCGTCCCTGGTCCAGAGGATCTCGAAGGAGCCCGGCGCGGCCAAAAGGACCGCGCCCTCGGGCAATCCGGCCGCGTCCTCGCGGGCGTAGCCGTTTTGGGTCAGAAAAGCGGCAAAGGCCTTGGCGTCGGTCGCGGCCGCGTCCGGCGTGTCGCGCGCGGCCAGAAACGCCGTGGCCGCGCCGTGCGGCATGGCGTAGTCGGCCGTGTAGACATTGGAAAACCCGGCCATGCCCATGGCGTCGGAAGCGGCCAGACGCAGGCTCGCCGCGTCCTGCCCCTCTTCCGGGAAAAGCGTTTTGGGATCCGGGGCCGCACCTGCGGCGTCGGCCGCCGGCTTATCCTCGGGCAGGCGCGCGGCGATCTCCCGGGCGACCGCGGCCAGGGCCTCACGGGTGGAGGCGTCGGCGCGGTCGGCGGAAAGCTCCACGTAGTAGCGGCCCCTGGTGAAATAGAGGGCGTTTGGCGTGGCGTAGGCGTCCGGGGAAAGGTCGCTTGGCGTCGCGCCGGGGCGGCGCTGGCCGCTTAAGACCGCGTAGGCGTCCCGGGGCGACGCCTGGGCGTAGACATAGGCGTCCAGGCGCGCGCCCGAGGCCAGAGTGAAGGCGCGCACGGACATTTCCTTGAAATTGGCCGCGAGGTACAGCTCGGCCTTGCCGTCGATGCGGTCGGAGAGCGTCTCGGGATCGTAGCTTTCGACCGGCCCGGCCGGCGTGGCCCCCGCGAGCGCGCCGAGAAAGGCCGCGGTCTCGAAGGCGCGTCCGGCAGCCAGCCCGGCCGAGGCCGGCGGGGGAAGCGGCGACGTGGCCACGAGCACGGCCGGAGAAAAACGCGATTGGGCACCCCCCAGCCACACGGCCAGGGCGACGAGCAGGGCCAGCACGGAAAACGACGCCGTGCGCTCGGCGCGGCCCGGTCCCAGACGACGCAACGCCATACGGGAATCCCTCAGTTGACCGCCTTGCCCGCTTCGCAGTCGTAGCGCGGCGGACAGGACAGCGCGGTCGGCAACAGCGATTGCGGCGAAGCGGGATCGAGCGCGCCGTCGCGCAACACGAAACGCAGCTCGCCGGAAACCGGGAATCCGGCCTCGATGGCTTTGCCCAGGCGGGCCACGGCGTCGGCGTATTCCGGCTCGGCCTTGTTCTTGTGGAACTGCTTGCGCCAGTCGAGCCACTGTTTCGGGTTCATGGCGCTCTGGTCCACGAAGAGGTAGTCGGTCACGCCGTCCGGGCAGTCCTGCTCCAGGACCAGGGTGTATTCAAAGAGAGGATTGGCCGGGTCGCGGGCGGCCAGCCGCGCCGCCTCGTCGGCCTCGATGAGCCAGGCCGTGGGACAGGCCCGGGCGGCGACGAAATCGGCTACCGGCCCGAAAAGGAAGGCGGGCCGGGACTCGTCGGCGATGAAATACCCGTCCAGAAAGGCCTTGGGCGGGACGTAGGGCGCGTAGCCCAGCTCCTTGCGCAGGGCCATTGCCCGTTGCGACTCGGCCGAAACGTGGGCGACCCCGCAAAGCGAAACCGCAATAACCGCCAGGAACACCGCGAAGGCACAGGGGAAACGCCGCATTCCGCCTCCTGCCGGACCTGCGCCCGGACTCCGAGGAATCTTACTGCCGCAGTAGCAAAATCGAAACGCCGCTGGCAAGGAGTATGCAAAAAGTGCCTAGCCCGCTGCGGCAGCCCTCCCCCACCGGCGGGTGACCGTAAAGACAAGGGGCCGGACGCGTCGCGCCCGGCCCCTTGAGCGATGTCGTTTAGGACGATGTGGAACTGCCCCGGTAATGGGGGGACTTCTCGATCAGGTCGGTCAGCAGCAGCACCATGGACAGGTCCCGCTTGTTGACCGGCGTGACGGCCGACAGCACGTAGTCCTTGAGCGACGCGCCGGTTCCCGGCAATTCCCTGTCGTCGCCCTGCCTGGTGTTGTGCACGGCTTCCAGAAACGAAAGCAGCAGGTACGGCCACACGTCGTCGTAGTAGAGATGGTAGTCGAGGATCTCCTTGATTTTCATGATCGCGTATAAAATATTGTCTGTTTGCCGATAATCCCGGGTCCACAGATCCCGATCGCTCAGACGCGGCCGCTTAGGCGACAGGTTCGTTGCCATCCCCCGTCCCGGCTCCCGCATCCGACGATGGTCGTCGAGATGCACTATCTGGGCCATGCGCCTCCCTCCCTGGCGGCTTGCGTTCCGGCTTCCGGCCGGGCGCGTGTTGCTCACAGCCCTTTTCGGACGCCCCGGGAATTCCTTTAGCGGGGCAGCGATAGTTTATTACAATACTATCATGACGAAATGATTAGAATTAACGATTTCACGCCGGAGCAAGGCGCAGATATCAGGGAGAATCATCTTTTTCTCCTGGAGGAAACCATGACGGATGCGGCCCATGCGGCGATGTGGGAACGGCTCGATCTGGACATCGAGGCCCACGACGCCCTGCTTGCGGTTCTGGGCAAGTTTTACGGCGACATCTACCTGTCCCAGCAGGGACGGCTCAAGGGCGCGGAGTACCTGGACTTCGTGCTCTCCGAAGTGCACGGCCTGCGCATCAAGGAAATCCAGGACGCCAAGGCGGCCGGGAAGAAAGTCGTGGGCACGTTTTGCGTGTTCGTGCCCGAGGAGCTGACGCTGGCCGCCGGGGCCGTGCAGGTGGGTCTTTGCGCCGGAGCCAAGGCCGGCACGGAAAAGGCAGAAACCCTCGTGCCGCGCGGCACCTGCGACCTCATCAAGTCTTTCGTCGGCTTCAAGCTGGCCCGGCTTTGCCCCTACACCGAATCCTGCGACCTCGTGGTCGGCGAGACCACCTGCGACGGCAAGAAAAAGGCCTACGAGGCCTTCGGTGAGCACGTGAACATGCACGTCATGGAAGTGCCCCAGTGCAAGGGCTCCTGCGACGTGACCCTCTTCCGGGCCGAGCTCGCACGCTACAAGGAGGCGCTGGAGGCGCTCACGGGCAACGCCATTACCGCCGCCTCCCTGGCGGAGGCGACCGGGCGCGTCAACGCCAAGCGCCGGGCTCTCCAGCGCCTGGCGAAGCTGCGCGCCGCGGACCCGGCCCCCATCTCCGGCCGCGACGCCCTGCTCGTCAACCAGATCAGCTTCTACGACGACCCGGACCGCTTC
Organism: Pseudomonadota bacterium; assembly: GCA_023399375.1. Taxonomy (GTDB): domain Bacteria; phylum Desulfobacterota; class Desulfovibrionia; order Desulfovibrionales; family Desulfovibrionaceae; genus Solidesulfovibrio. The sequence continues at coordinate 33,016 of JAEWPX010000004.1, forward strand.
ACGGCCAAGGTCAACGAACTGTGCGACGAGATCGAGGCGCGCATCGCCAAGGGAGAGGGCGTGGCTCCCCAGGGGACGCCCCGGCTGCTTCTGGCCGGCTGCCCCATGGCCGTGCCCAACTGGAAGCTCCCCTACCTCATCGAGAGTTCGGGCGCGGTCATCGTGGGCGAGGAGTCCTGCATCGGCGAGCGCAACACCCGCGACCTGACCGACGAGACGCCCGCGGACCTCGAAGGCATGCTCGACGCCCTGGCCGCGCGGTACATGAAGATCGACTGCGCCTGCTTCACTCCCAACGACGAGCGCCTTGCGCACATCGCGGAGATGGCCAGGGAGCTCAAGGCCGACGGGGTCGTCCACTACGGCCTGCTCTTCTGCCAGCCCTACGCGAACGAGGCGATGAAGGTCGGCAAAGCCATGGAGGCGGCGGGCGTGCCCTACCTCGCCATCGAGACGGACTACGGCATGGAGGACGCGGGCCAGCTCAAGACCCGGGTCGAGGCCTTCGTGGAGACGCTGGCGTGACGGAAGTCGCGGGTCTGGACATCGGTTCCCGGTCCATCGAGGCCGTGGTGGTGCGCGGCGGGGAGGTCGTCTCCATGCGCCGCGCACCCACGACCTTCGACCCGTTGGGGCAGGTGCGCGCCCTGTTCCCGGACGGCCCGCCCGCGCGGCTGGCCGTGACCGGCTACGGCCGGGAACTGGCCCTGACGCGCTATCCCCACGCCCGCACCGTGACCGAGATCAAGGCCCACGCCATCGGCGCGGCGCGGCTTTTTCCCGAGGCCGCCACGCTGCTCGACATCGGCGGCCAGGACACCAAGGCCGTCTCGCTCCTGCCCGGCGGCAAGGTCGGCCGCTTCGAGATGAACGACCGCTGCGCCGCGGGCACGGGCAAGTTCCTCGAATACACGGCCACGGCCTTCGGCCTGACCGTGGCCGAATTCGCCGCGCTGGCCCTGGCCGGCAGCGATCCGCCGCCCATCAGCTCCATGTGCACGGTGTTCGCGGAAAGCGAAGCCACCACGCTCATGGCCCGGGGCGTGGGGCAGGCCGACATCGCGCTCGGGCTGCACAAGGCCATCGTGGCGCGCACCGTAGCCATGCTGTCCCGGGTGGGGTTGCGCCCGCCCCTGGTCTTCGTCGGCGGCGTGGCGAAAAACCCCTGCGCCGTACGCCTGGTAGCCGAGGCCGTGGGGTTTGCCCCGCTCGTGCCCGCGCAGCCGGACATGACCGGCGCCCTCGGCGCGGCGCTCTGGCTTGCGCAACCCCCCGCCTGAACCGTTTTTGGCCCGCCACGGGCCACCGTTCCCGATCCGGCCCGTACGCCGGGCATGTTCCCGGCCAGCACCTCCCGATGCCGCACATTCAGGATTGACATGCATTTCCCTTTCGAAAGAATACGCAATTCCTAAAAAAACTAATAAATTTAGGATACTGCCCTCTCAAAAATCGCCATCTCGCTTCAGACAAGAAAAATATTATTTTTTTACAATGAACTTATTGCAATATAAACGTCCTCGGCATAAAGGGGAGCCACGTCCTTCCCGGATTAGCCACCGGGGCAATGGACGTGTCGTGGTTGTTGCAAAGCAATCCGCATGAGATCGGAGGAAGAGATGAAAATGCGTTTGGGAGCACTGGCCCTGGCGGCCGGCATGGTTTTCGGCGCCATCGGCGCCGCCCATGCCGCCACCGAGGTCAAGATGACCGGTGATGCGCGTGTTTACGGCAACTTCTTTGAAAACCGCAACTACACCGGCTGGAACAAGACCGGCACCAAGACCGAAGACACCTTCGAGATCTGGGAACGGTTCCGGCTGCGTACCGACTTCGTCGCCAACGAAGCCGTGAAGTTCCGTCTGGGCATCAAGGTGGAAGACACCTGGGGCCACGGCACCTTCACCGCCGCCAACCCGGAAACCGCCGTGCAGGTCGATCTGGCCTATCTGCAGTTCCAGGTTCCCGGCTGCGACGGCGTCGAAGTGACCGCCGGTCTGCAGGACGTCAACCTGCCCCAGAGCGGCCTGTTCTACGGCAGCCCGGTGTGGAACGACAAGATGGCGGCCCTGACCATCAAGGCCCCGCTGATCGACAAGACCCTGGGCGTCCTGGCCGGTTTCGGTCGTCTGATCGACACCAACCGGACCTTCGACACCACCACCACCCAGCGGGCCGACGAGCTCGACGCCTACTTCCTGGCCCTGCCCGTCACCCTCGAGGGCTTCAAGGCCACCCCGTGGGCCATGGTTTCCGTGGCCGGCCGCAGCACCAACTACACCTACAAGGACACCACCGACGTCGCCGAGTGGGGCAACAACTTTGCCAACACCCTGGTCTCCGCCGCCAGCGCCAAGGGCATGACCACTCCCGGCACCATCGGCTACTGGAAGAACGACCAGAACGCCTACTACTGGGTCGGCGGCGCGTTCGAAGTGACCGCGCTTGATCCGGTCAAGTTCTACGCCGACGTGATCTACGGCGCCGGCGCCATGAACGACCACAAGGCCGCCAAGCGCCAGGGCTGGATGATCGACTTCGGCGCCGAGTACACGGGCCTGGACGTTGTCACCCCGCAGGTGTTCGCCTTCTGGTCCACCGGCGAAGACAAGTCCACCCGCAACGGCTCCGAGCGCATGCCGTACATGCGTTCCCAGTGGGGTCCGGGCAACAGCTTCCTGTTCGACAGCAGCCAGGATCTGGGCAAGGGTTCCAACATGTACACCGATCCGGTCGGCAACTACGGCATCGGCGCCTCGCTGAACAACATTTCGTTCATCGAGAAGCTGACCAACCGCCTGACCTTCGTGTACGTGCGCGGCAACAACTCCGCCCGCGCCATCCGTGATTCGCAGCTCTACTACGCCAATGGCTACTTCAGCATGGGTCACGACCTGACCTACAACGAGTACGTCATGGGCCTGAACTTCGACACGAAGTACATGATCTACGAAAACCTGGCCGCCGTC
>JAEWPX010000067.1 GCA_023399375.1 Pseudomonadota bacterium
GTCTCCGGCCTGACCGTCCTGGCCTTCGCCGGCCTGTTTCTGGCCAACGCCCACTGGCAGCGCCAGGGCTCCATGGCCCAGATCGACAGCACCGCGTCGCGCATGAGCGCCATGGTGCGCATGGCCATCGAGGAGCCCATGCGCCTGGGCAAGAACGCCGAAACCGCGGCGCAGTTCGCCCGGGTGGCGGCCGCGCACGCCGACACCAAGGTCTACCTTACCGACTTCCGGGGCAACGTGACCTATGCCACGGACACGGGCGCGGCGCGCAAGGATTTCTCCGCCATCGCCGCCCAGTCCGGCGACGCCGACGTGGCCGCCCTGGCCGCCAAGAGCCTCGCCGGCGCGTTCCACGGCGGAAAGGTCCTGCCCTGGAACGGCAAGCCCGCTTTCGTCGCCGTCAATTCCGTGGAGAACGAGCCCGAGTGCCACCACTGCCACGGCGGCTCGAAACCCATCCTCGGGGCCATGGTCGTGGTCCAGGACATCACCCCGGAACTCGACCGCCTCGCCGCCGACCAGTTCAAAAGCGCCGGCGTTTCCCTGGCCGGCATGGTCGCCCTGCTCTCGGCATTGCTCCTTTTCATGAAGTATTCAGTCGTCGGCCGCGTCCGGAAGCTGGCCGCCATTTCCGACGCCATCAGCCACGGCTCCCTGGACATCGCCTTCAACGTGCCGGGCGAGGACGAAATCGCGGTCCTGGCCAGAAACCTTTCGGCCATGGTCGGCAACATCAAGGACCAGCTCGAATACAACCGCGGCATCTTAAACGGCGTGATCATCCCCATTTTCGTGGCCGACCGGGAGCGGCGCTTCGAGTTCGTCAACACGCCCCTGCAGCATATCCTCGGCAAAACGGACGCCGAAATGCTCGGCCAGCTCGTCGCGGACAGCTTCCGACGCGAGGACGGCCGTTCGGGCTGCGCCGGCGTCCTCGATTCCGGGGAATGCGCGAGCGGATTTACCCGTTTCACCCGCGCCGACGGCCAGGTCTTCCCCCTGCACTACGAGATCAGCCCGCTCAAAAACGCCGCCGGCGAGACGGTCGGCGTCATCGGCGTGCTCATCGACCTGACCCAGGAGGAAAAGGACAAGGACCACATTCGGGCGCAGCGGGCCAAGCTGCTCGCCGTGGCCGACGAGGTCACCGCCGTGGCGCGCAACCTGTCCGAGGCCTCGGACATGCTCACGGCGCGCATGGGCGAGCTCACGGGCGGCGTGGAAAATACCGCCCGGGAAACCGAGCGCGTGGCCACGGCCATGGAGGAGATGAACGCCACCGTGCTCGAGGTGGCGCAAAACGCCGGCGACACGGCGCAGGCCTCGGATTCGGCCTCCCAGGCGGCCATCGACGGCGGCCGCGAAGTGACGCGCACCGTGGAGGAGACCCGCGCGGTCTCGGCCAGGACCGCGGACCTCGCCAACTCGCTCGGCACCCTGGAGACCCGGGCCGAGGCCATCGGCGCGGTCATCGGCGTGATTTCCGACATCGCGGACCAGACGAACCTGCTGGCGCTCAATGCCGCCATCGAAGCGGCCCGGGCCGGCGAAGCCGGACGCGGCTTCGCCGTGGTCGCCGACGAGGTCAGGAAACTCGCGGAAAAGACCATGACCGCCACGGGCGAGGTGTCCACGGCCGTCACCGACATCCAGACGAGCACGCACCAGGTCGTGGCCGGCATGAACGAGACCAAGACCCGGGTGGAACGCAGCGCGGACATGGCCGAGCAGTCCGGGGCGGTGCTCGCCCGCATCGTGGAGCAGTCCAACCACATCGCCGACATGGTGCGCAACATCGCCGCCGCCTCGGAGCAGCAATCCGCCACCAGCGAAGAGGTCAACGGCAGCGTGAACCACATCAACGCCCTTTCCCAGGACATCGCCCGCCAGATCGCCGACGCCAACACGCGCATCGGCGAGGTCCGTTCCATGGCCCACCATCTGGCGGAGCTCGTGGAGCAGTTCCGGGAGGAATAAAACGCAACCCCGCGAAAACGGCGGCCTTGACAATTTGGTCCAAACTAAAGGATAGACTCGGACAGGCGTGGTCGTTACGCTCGGTCACGTCATAGTCGGCAAGGCGTTGTCCGCCGTGGCGGCACAGCGGCGCTCCCGGACAGGGGCGGCCGCGCCATGGGGATATGACCTTGTTGCCGCTCAGGCAAGGGCGCACCTGCGGACCCGGCGCTGAGGGCAAATAAGGACGCCGCCGAAACCCAAAAGGAGTCTCCCATGGACAAATACGAGTGCACCATCTGCGGTTACGTGTACGACCCCGCCGCCGGCGATCCCGACAACGGCGTCGCGCCCGGCACCAAGTTCGAGGACATCCCCGAAGACTGGGTCTGCCCGGTCTGCGGCGCGCCCAAGAGCGAATTCAACAAAGCCTAACCCATCCCTTCACGCCGCCGCGTTCGGGCGGCTCTTGAGGAATCCCATGCGACCCGTGGAAATCTGCAAGGATGTCTATTGGGTGGGCGCCGTGGACTGGGAGTGTCGCGACTTCCATGGCTACATGACGGCCCCCACCGGGACGACCTACAATGCGTTCCTGATCAAGGACGAGAAGATCGCCCTGTTCGACTCGGTCAAGGCCGGCCACGGCGACGAGATGCTGTGCCGGGTGGCCCATGTCACGCCCCTGGAAAAAGTCGACTACCTCATCGTCAACCACGTGGAAATGGACCACTCCGGTTCGCTGCCCGAACTCGTGGCGCGCACCAGGCCGGAGAAGATCCTGACCTCGCCCATGGGCGAGCGTGCCATGCGCGCCCATTTCGACTGCGCCGACTGGCCCATCGAAGTGGTCAAGACCGGCTCGTCCGTCTCGCTCGGCAAGCGCACCCTCCAGTTCCTGGAGACGCGCATGCTGCACTGGCCGGACAACATGGCCACCTTCATCCCCGAAGACGGCGTGCTCATCTCCTCCGACGCCTTCGGCCAGAACTGGGCCACCAGCGAGCGTTTCGCCGACCAGGTGGACCGCAGCCTGCTGCAAAAGCAGCTCGACCGTTACTTCGCCAACATCGTGCTGCCCTTTAGCCCCATCGCGCAAAAGACCATCGAGACCATCGAATCCATGGGCCTCGACGTTCGCTGCATCTGCCCGGACCACGGCCTCATGTTCCGCACCCCCGACGACGTCGCCTGGGTGGTGTCGCGCTACAAGGAACTGGCCGCCCAGAAGCAGAAGAAAAAAGCGGTGCTGGTCTTCGACACCATGTGGCACTCCACCGAACGCATGGCCCACGCCATCGCCACGGGACTGGCCGAGCACGGCGTGGCGTTCAAGCTCATGAACCTGCATGTCTTCGACCACTCCGACGTCATGGAGGAGATCTGGGACGCGGCGGCGGTGTTCGTGGGTTCGGCCACGCACAACAACGGCATGCTGCCCAAGGTGGCGGACATGCTGACGTACATGAAGGGCCTCAAACCCAAGGGCAAGATCGGCGCGGCGTTCGGCTCCTACGGCTGGAGCGGCGAGGCCGTGAAGGACATCACCGGCTGGCTCGAGGCCATGGGCATGGACATGCCCGTGGACGGGGTGCGCATCCTCTACGTGCCCACCCACGAACAGCTCGCGGCCTGCGTCGAGATGGGCCGCACCATCGGCAAGGCCATCGCGGACAAGCTCGGCTAGCCCGCACGGCATACGCCTGTCACACGGGGGAATCGTCGGGCAGCCGCGGTTCCCCCTTTTTCGTTCCGGCCCGGGCACGGCGCGCCCCGGCCGGCAAAGGAGGCCCCCATGATCGTATCCGAAGGCCACATCGGCCGCGTGTTCGTGCTGCGCCTTTCCGACGGCGACCGCATCCCGGACGCCATCGAGGCCTTCGCCGCCTCGCGGGAAGTGACCTCCGCCGTGGTGCTCGCCCTGGGCGGCCTGGAAAACGGCAAGCTCGTGGTCGGCCCCGAGGACGGCCGGGTCATGCCGCCCAACCCCATGCTCGCGGCCATCGGCGCGGTGCACGAAGCCGCGGCCGTGGGCACGCTTTTTCCAACGGCCCATCATGGCAAGCCGACCCTGCACATGCACGCGGTGCTCGGGCGCGGCGAGGAAACCCGCGCCGGCTGCGTACGGCCCGGCCTCGACGTTTGGAAGATCTTCGAGGTGGTGGTGATCGAAATCCTGGGCACGGAATTCGCTCGCGCCCACGATCCGGAAACCGGCTTCAACCTGCTCGGCTGGGCGCCTCTGTAGCACGGCAGGCGGCGCGAGCCGGACCGAATGCGCCGCCCCCCGCCTGCGCCGCGCAGGCGGGGCCGCGTTCCCGGCTCGCCGGGCTTGCCTCACAAGAGCGGCCATGCCTTCTTGAGCTGCTCCAGCGTGCCGTTGTAGACATTGATGTCGGCATCGGGACCCACGCCCTTGACCATGATCTGGTTGTTCACTTCACAAGAAAACTGCCACAAGGCATACGTCTTCCAGGCTCCGTCCGGAAAATCGCTCACGGTTTCCTTGTAGCGCGCATACCAGAGCGGCGTCAGGGCAAATTCCGTGTTCTTGTAATGCTTCGCAATGTAGGCCGCGCTCTTGTGGTTGACATAGACGGCGGGATATCTGCCAAGGCGTTCCTTCACTCTTTTGATGAAACGCAACGCTTCGCCGGCGCGCATGTACTTTGCGGATGTCACGTCCTCCAGGTCGAGGGCCACGAACTCATCCGGCGCAGGCTTGACGGTATCGATGTAATAATCCGCCTGCTGCTCGGGATTTCCCGCCTTGCCCAGGTGGTAGGACCCCCAAAGGTAGCCCCGCGCTTTCGCTTCCTCCTTGCGCTGCACATACATGGGGTCGATGGTCCTGGTCCCGACAGTGGCCTTATGGATCACGCCGACGACACGTTGCTCCTGCCCGAGGGCCTGCCAATCCACATCGTTTTGACAATAGATATCAAGGACAAGCGGCGTGCAGGCATGGGTCCATTGCCGGTCGAATTCGCCGGTCCGCTCCATGGGCACGGCGGGCGGCTCCACCGGGGGCGCCATTTCCATTTTGGGCTGACAACCAGACGCAAGAAGACACGCGAACAGCAACAAGACGATTCGCATTACAACCATCCTTTCGGCCATGGCATGGGGAACACCACTCCACCCTTTCCACGAGCGCACATCGAGTATCGTGCCCTCGAAAACAGTTGCTATTTTTTCGAGAATAACATGTTTAAATAACTAATTTTTTATTAAAAAATACTGTCGTATTTTTTTAGGGTCGCAACACGGGCCCGCAGTATCGCCCGGCAAAGGCCGTTTGACAACAGCATCAACGGCCGGGCCGCGGCGTTTCGGCGTGGCATGAGCCACGCCGGTTCGGCAACCGCCGTCCCTGTCGCGCCGGCACCGTGGCCGGCCGCCTTACGTTCGGGCGTATTTCGTGCTACCATGCGCCACGTTTTTCCGGAAACGCATCGCCTCGCTCAGAAAAAGGAACCCACGCGGACGGCGCTCGCCGCGCCGGACGCCGCAATGGCAGCGTATGGAAAGCCCCCTCTCCCCTCTCCCGTCCAAGGCGCGCATGGCGCACATGGCCCTGCAATGGCGGCAATTCCAGGCCGGATCGCCCGTCTCCCCCGCGGACGTGCGCCCCATGATCCTGGCTTCCTGGGAACGCTGCCGCAAACGCGCGCTCCCCGGCGACGCCATGACGCTTTGCCCCATCGACGCCGCGGCCCTCAAGCGCGCCACCGCGCAAAACCTGGATCTCGTCAAAAGCGCCAAGCACCTGATGGACAAGCTCGTGCGCTCCATCCACCTCTCCAAAAGCGTGGTCACTCTCGTCGATACCGCGGGCCTCGTCCTGCACGCCTCGGCCCGGAGCCAGGACCTGGAAAACGTGCCCTACGGCGTGCCGGGGCGGCGCTGCGACGAAGCCACCATCGGCACCAACGGCATGGGCCTTTGCATCATCGAAAAAAGGCCCGTCCACGTCATCGCCTCGGAGCACTACAACGCCTCGCTGCATTATTTGAGCTGCGCCGCGGCCCCCATCCGCAACGTCGCCGGGGAGCTGATCGGCGCGCTGAACCTGGCGATCAACACCGAGAGCTTCCACCAGCACACCCTGGGCCTCGTGGAAGCGGCCTCCCACGCCATCGAGGAGCACCTGCGCCTGCGCAGCCTCGTGCGCAACCAGAAGGTCATCCTGGAACTCCTCGACGACGGCGTCCTGGTGCTCGCGCGCGACGGCAGCATCGTCAACAGCAACCGCCAGGCCTGCGCCATGCTCGGCCTGGACGGCAGCCCTTCGGCGGGCGAGAACATCCGGGCCTTCCTGCCGGATGACGAGACCCTGCGCGCCATCCTGACCGACCGCATCCCCTTCTACGACCGGGAGATCGCCTTCCAGCTCCCCGAGGGCAGGCGTTCCTGCGCGCTTTCCTGCGCGCCCTTCGGCGACGACGGCGTGCTGCTCACGCTGCGCGAAGGCCGGCGCATGCGCAAATACGCCGCCCGGGTCGCCGGGGCCAAGGCCGTGTACACGTTCGAGAACATCGTCGGCAACGCCGCGCCGCTGCACGAGGCCCTGCGCCTGGCCCGTGCGGCGTCGCAAAGCGAAACCACCACCCTGCTGCTCGGCGAATCGGGCACGGGCAAGGAACTGTTCGCCCAGGCCATCCACAACGCCGGCAACCGGCGCAAGGGGCCGTTCGTGGTGGTCAACTGCGGCGCGCTGCCGCGCAACCTGGTGCAAAGCGAACTGTTCGGCTACGTGGCCGGGGCCTTTTCCGGCGCGCTCAAGGAAGGCAGCCCCGGCAAGTTCGAACTGGCCGACGGCGGCACGCTCTTTCTCGACGAGATCGGCGAGATGCCGCTCGAGGCGCAGGTGAGCCTGCTGCGCCTGCTCCAGGAAAGCGAGGTCACGCGCCTGGGCGGCAAGCAGGCCAAGCGCATCGACGTGCGCATCATCGCCGCCACCAACAAGGACCTGTCCACTGCCGTGCGCAACAACGCCTTTCGCGGCGACCTGTATTACCGGCTAAACGTACTGACCATCAGCATCCCGCCCCTGCGCCGGCGCGAGGGGGACGTCGCGGTCCTGGCGCGGGTCTTTCTGGACAAGTTCGCCGCCACCCTGCGCAAGCCGCGCCTGCGCCTGTCCCGGGAAGCGCTGGCCGCCCTGGAGGCCCACCACTGGCCGGGCAACGTCCGGGAGCTCGAAAACTGCATCGAGCGGCTGGTCAACGTCGCCCCGGACGAGCGCATCGACATCGCGGACCTGCCCCAGGACATCATGGCCGACATGGCCCGGGGGCCGCACGGCGCGCCCGGCGAAGCCGCCATGTCCCTCAAGCGCATCCAGAAGGCGCTCATCCTCGAGACCCTGCGCGAAACCGGCGGCAACTTCCGCCGCACGTCCTCGATCCTCAACATCTCCCGCACCACGCTCTACGCCAAGATCAAGCAGTACGGCATCGCGGCGGACACCTTCCGCGCCTCCTGAGCGCGTTGCGCCCCGCTTTCGCCTCCCTGGCCGACCGGGTGTCCAGGCGGACGACATGTCAACCTTGCATGTCCGGTTTCCGAACATGCCGTCGTGCGTTCGTGCGCTCCGTCACAAGCTATTTGTCTGAAATATAAAGCATAGGCAGCATCCCCTCGTCTTGACGAGGCGATGGTCCGGCTTTTGCTTAACACATGCACGCGATGCAGGATGCTGCGCACAGGCACAAGAGACTATCCGGCGGACAATTTCCGTTGCGGCTTCAACGGACAGGGTCAACGCTACGCATCATCGCCGGATAACGATGAAACGAAAAAGGGACAGTCGCCAGGCATCGCGCGCATTGCATCCACTAACCTGCGCTGTCTGAACAACACAATTTGCACAAACGACTCCGGAGGACGTCATGGCTGTTCAAGAACAAGTGTACGGTTTCTTTATTCCCAGCGTGACCCTGATCGGCATCGGCGCATCCAAGCAGATCCCCGACAAGATCAAGGCCCTCGGCGGCAGCAAACCCCTGCTCGTCACGG
>JAEWPX010000070.1 GCA_023399375.1 Pseudomonadota bacterium
CCACAAAACCGGCCAGCACGCAGCACCATTTTCGAGACCACGAGTGCCAGCGGCGAAGCGCCGCATGTGGGGAAGCTAAATTCCTCTATGAGCTTTCAAAGGAAAAGTCCTTCAAACTCGCCCTGAAAGGGCGCCGGCCCCATCTTCGTTCCGCCAACGCCAAGCCTCCCGGTGCCCGCAGCCCTTCCCGCGCCACGACGCCGCACGGGGGGACCGGGGGGAGTGACTCCCCCCGGCGGGGTCTGGGGCAGAGCCCCAGCCGCCGGAGGCGCATTACGCCATACGGACAGAGGCGATGTTGTCGCAGAACCAGCGGTAGGTTTGTTCGAGACCTTCGGCGAGGGTATGGCGGGGTTTCCAGCCCAGGCTGGAGAGGCGTTTGATGTCCACGATTTTGCGCGGCGTGCCGTCGGGTTTGGAGGCGTCGAAGACGATGCGGCCGGCGAATCCCGTGACTTTGGCCATGAGCGCGGCGAGTTCGCGGATGCTGACTTCCTCGCCGGAGCCGATATTGACGATCTCCTCGTCGTCGTAGCGTTCGAAGCAGGCCAGGGTGGCGGCAGCCATGTCGTCGACGTGGAGGAATTCGCGCAGGGCGTTGCCGGTGCCCCAGACGGCGACGCTGTCGCGGTTTTCCAGGCACGCTTCGTGGAAGCGGCGCATGAGTCCGGGGATGACATGGGAGTTGACGGGGGTGAAGTTGTCGCCGGGCCCGTAGAGGTTGGTGGGCATGAGGCTGATGGCGGAGAAGCCGTATTGTCGGTGGTAGGCCTGACACATTTTGATGCCGGCGATCTTGGCGATGGCGTACCACTGGTTGGTTTCTTCCAGGGGGCCGGTGAGCAGCGACTCCTCGGAGATGGGTTGCGGGGCCATGCGGGGGTAGATGCAGGAGGAGCCGAGGAAGACGAGCTTTTCCGCGCCGGCTTTTCTGGCGGCGTCGATGACGTTGGTCTGGATGAGCAGGTTGTCGCGGATGAAATCGGCCGGATAGGTTTCGTTGGCATGGATGCCGCCGACCTTGGCCGCGGCGAGGAACACGGCGGCGGGTTTTTCCGCCGCGAAGAAGTTCCGGACGGCGTCCTGGCTAGTCAGGTCGAGTTCGGCGTGGGTACGAGTGATGACGCGCACGCCCTGCGCGGCGAGCGCTCGCGTGAGCGCCGCGCCGACCAGGCCGCGGTGCCCGGCAACGTAAATGGATTTTCCGGCGGTGACGTAATCGGCGATTTTCATGAAAGCCTCGTGAAGCGGATGGGATGGCGACGCCGGGGCGAGGGCCGCGTCATCAGAGCATGCGTCGTGCGAGCAACGGAGCCAGGGCCGCGACGAGCGTCTCCCGTCCGGTCTGGAGGGACTGGTAGCCTCCTTCACGGGCCTTGTCGAGGATCGCCTGGGCCGTGCCGGCAAGTTCGGGCAGGCCGAGGTTGAGCAGGTTGCCCTTGAGCCCGTGGGCGGCTTCGACGCAGCCCCGGCCGTCGCCGGCCGCGACGGCGGCGTCCAGGCGTTCGAGGGACCGGGCGAGGACGATGGCGGCGACATCCAGGGCGCTTTCGGTTTCCTGCGCCGAGAGCATCTGCCGATTCTCCAAAAAGTCGCGAGCCTGTCGCAGAATGTCGGCGGGCGTCATAGGTCGGAGGCGGCCGCGTCCCCGACCAGGGCGACCAGGACCTTTTCCAGGTCGCTGATACGGTAGGGCTTGGCGAAAAAGGCCGTCATGCCGGCCTCCCGGCATCTGGCGGCGTCGTCTGGCGACGCCTGCGCGGTCAGCGCCACAATGGGGGTGGCGATGCCGGCCTGCCGGGCGCGGCGGGAGACTTCCAGGCCGTCGAGGCCGGGCATGCGCAGGTCCATGAACACGACGTCGTAGGGCGTGTCCTCTGCCTTGGCGGCCAACAGCATCTCCAGGGCCTTGAGTCCGTCGTCGGCATAGGCCTGCCGCCCCACGCCGAGCTTTTCGAGGATTTTCTGGAGCAGGAAGCGGTTGAAGGGGTTGTCTTCAGCCACGAGCACCCGCAGTCCGCCCAGGTCCACGGCCGGCGGCAGGGGCGTGCCCGGGCGCGGGGCCGCGTGTTTGCCGTCGGGCTCGTCCAGATTAAGCGTGAAGGAAAACGTGCTGCCCTTGCCCGGGGCGCTGACGACGTCCAGGCCCGTGCCGCCGAGCAGGCGCACGAGGCGGTCGGAAATGGAAAGGCCGAGGCCCGTGCCGCCGTGCTCGCGGGCGACGTCCTCGCCGGCCTGAACAAAGGGCTCAAAGATGCGCTGGCGCATGCTTTCGGGGATGCCGGCGCCGGTGTCCACGACCTGGAACCGGATGGCCGTCCCGGTCATGCCGGCCGTTTGCGCGTGCGCCCGCACGGCGGCGAGGGTCACCCGGCCGCGCTCGGTGAACTTCAAGGCGTTGGAGAGCAGGTTGAGCAGGATCTGCTTGAGCCGCACGGGATCGCACACGAGAACCCGGGGCAGGGAGGGGTCGCGTTCGAGGGCCAGGACGAGCCCCCGCTCCTCGGCCATGGGGGCCATGACCCGTCGCGCATCCTCGAGGAGGCGGCCGATGTCCACGGGGGCGGGACGGATCTCCAGGCGGCCGACCTCGATGCGGGAAAAATCCAGAATATCGTTTAAGATGACGAGCAGGCCCTCGCCGGCAGCGCGCATGGTTTCCAGGCTTTCGCGCCGGCTTGGATCCATATCGCTTTTGAGCAGCAGGTTGGCCAGCCCCAGGATGGCGTTAAGCGGAGTCCGTATTTCGTGGCTCATGTTGGCCAGGAAGGCCGACTTCATGCGGCTGGCTTCCTCGGCCTCCTGCCTGGCCCGGATGAGGTCCGAGACGTCGGTGAAGGATTCGATGCCGCCGGTGACGACGCCCTGGTCGTCGCGCAGGGGCGCGGCGTTCTTGCGGATGGAGAGGCGGCGGCCGTCGCGGGTCATGATGCGCGAAAGGCTCTGGCGCACGGCCGTGGCGTCCGGGGCTCCGGGACAGGGCGACGGCGGCGATTCGCGCAGCAGCGACGTGCGTTTGCGGCCCAGGGCCTGGTCCCGGTCATAGCCGGTGATGGCCGTGAACTCGTCGTTGACGGTCAGCACCTCGTCGTCGCGGTTGACGATGCAGATGGCCGCGCCGGCGATGGTGATGACCTGTTCGAGAAAGCTCCTTTCGCGCTCCACGGACAGGCGGGCCTCGACCATGGGCGTGACGTCGATGAAGGAGACGACGAGGCCGGTGAACGCCGCGCCGTCAAAGACCGGCTGGAGCTTGACCGTGACGTCGCGGTCGCCGAAGCGGCGGTCGAAGGAGACCGGGGCGTGGGCCGCGCCGCGGCGGAAGAGGTCCAGGAAGGCGCTAGCCTGGTAGTCCTCGGTTTCCAGGTCGAGGGTTTCGATGCCCCGGCCGAGGACGGATTCCCGGGTGCCCGCAACGAGCGCCAGGCAGCGATCGTTGGCCTCCACGACCGTGCCCTGTGGCGAAACGAAGGCAATGCCCTGGTCCAGGGCGTCGAGGATGGAAGAAAGGCGTGAAAGACGGCCGGCGGACTCGGACGCGCCAAAGGCGCGCGCGGGTTCGCGGCAAAGACGGCCCCCGGGCCGCCGGTTGGCGGATGTCGCCTTACGTGGCCCGCGTCGCGGCCGCCGCGTGAAAGACATCCAGACGCTCCTTGTAGGGCGGATGGCCGAAAAACGCCGAACCCGAAACCAGCACGTCGGCCCCTGCGGCGACCAGGGCGGCGGTATTGTCCGGCGTGACCCCGCCGTCCACCTGAATGCGGAAGGACAGGTCGCGTTCCCGGCGCATGGCGGCAAGGGCCTTGACCTTGTCCATAGTGAACGGAATGAACGACTGGCCGCCGAATCCCGGGTTGACGGTCATGACGAGCACCATGTCGAGCTGGGGCAGCAGGTACTCGACCATGGACAAGGGCGTGGCCGGGTTGAGGGCCACGGCGGGGGCGGCGCCCAGGCGGGCGATCTCCGCGACCGCGCGCTCCAGGTGGACCGTGGCCTCGGCATGAACGCAGATGAGGTCGGAGCCGGCGTCGCGGAAGGCGGAGAGGTAGCGCTCGGGCCGTTCGATCATGAGGTGGGTGTCGAAGTAGAGGCGGCTCTTGCGGCGCATGGAGGCGATGACCGGCGGTCCGAAGGTGATGTTGGGCACGAAGCGGCCGTCCATGACGTCGAGATGGACCCAGGTGAGGCCGGCCTCTTCCAGCGCAGCCAGCTCGTCGGCCAGGCGGCTGAAGTCCGCGGACAGAAGGGACGGCGAAAGGATGAAGGTCGGCGCGGTCATGACGGCTCCCGCGACGCGGAAGGATCGCTCTCCCTCTGCGCCGTTTCTTCCTGCATAGTCTTCCGCGCAGGTCGGGTCAAGGCGTCGCGACGCGCGGGCGGCCCCCCGCCGGCGAGGCGCGCCCGTCCCGGCGTCACGGAAGGCCTGTAACACAATGCCCCAATAATACATTGAATTTATGACGTAATATTTTTAAGCCGGGCACGTCACGCGTTCTTTGCCCCTCTGTCACCAACCCGTAACAAGCCAAACCTAGCTTCCTTCCGTGACCTGGGGCAATTCGCGCCAATCGTGGCGCGACAAACTCTTTGAGGAGGAGTTCCATGAAAAAACTTATTGGTATCGTGGCCGCTTTCCTGATGCTGGCCTCCACCGCCTTCGCCGAGACCGCCATCAAGGTGGACGGCTCCACCACCGTGCTGCCGATCATGCAGAAAGTCGTCGAGGCCTACATGAAGGCCCATCCCGACGTGAAAATTTCCGTTTCCGGCGGCGGCTCGGGCAACGGCATCAAGGCCCTCATCGACGGCGCCACGGACATCGCCATGGCTTCGCGCGCCATGGAGCAGAAGGAAATCGACCTGGCCAAGAGCAAGGGCGAAAACCCGGTCCAGACCGTGGTGGCCATCGACGCCATCGTCCCGGTCGTCAACCCGGCCAACAAGCTCTCCGAGATCACCCTGGCCCAGCTCAAGGACCTCTACACCGGCAAGATCACCAGCTGGAAGGACCTCGGCGGCGAGGGCCCGGTGGTCGTCATCTCCCGCGACACCTCCTCCGGCACCTACGAGACCTGGGAAGGCCTGGTCATGAAGAAGGAACGCGTGTTCCCCGGCGCGCTGATGCAGGCCTCCAACGGCGCGGTCGTCCAGGCCGTCAGCAAGAACAAGAACGCCCTCGGCTACGTCGGCCTGGGCTATCTTGACGCCTCCACCAAGGGGCTTAAGGTCGACGGCGTCGAAGCCACGGCCGAGACCGCCAAGTCCAAGAAGTACGCCATTTCCCGCGACCTCTACATCTACACCAACGACGCTCCGGCCGGCGCGGTCAAGGGCCTCGTCGACTTCCTGCTCGGCCCCGACGGCCAAAAGCTGGTCAAGGAAGTCGGCTTCGTGCCGCTCAACTAGCCCGCCCGCGCAGCGACCATTCACGCGCCCCGGCACGCGCTCGCGTCGCCGGGGCGCTCCCCTCGGGAGAAACCACATGGCCCTTTCGCGAAAAGCCAAGGACAACCTGATCAGGAACGTCTTCTTCCTGACGGCCCTTTCCTCCATCGTGGCCCTTGCCCTGATCATGATCTATCTCTTCGTCGAGGGGCTGCCGATCTTCAAGGTCGTCTCGGTGACGGACTTCCTGTTCGGCAATCTGTGGTATCCCACGTCCGACCCACCGGATTTCGGTATTTTTCCGCTGATCATGGCATCGCTTGCGGTCACGGCCCTGTCCTCGGCCATCGCCATTCCCCTCGGCGTCATGACCGCCATCTACCTCTCCGAGATCGCCAGCCGCAAAACCCGCGATTTCTTCAAGCCCGTGGTCGAGCTGCTCGCCGCGCTGCCCTCGGTCGTCATCGGCTTTTTCGGCATGGTCGTGGTCGCGCCCTACATCCAGGAGACGTTCGACCTGGCCACCGGGCTCAACCTCTTCAACGCCGCCATCATGCTGGCCTTCATGTCCGTGCCGACCATCTGCTCGGTGTCCGAGGACGCCATCTACTCCGTGCCCCGCGAGCTCAAGGAAGCCTCCCTGGCTCTCGGCGCCACCCATTTCGAAACCATCGCCAAGGTGGTCCTGCCCGCCTCGCTGTCGGGCATCTCCACGGCCGTCATGCTCGGCATGTCCCGGGCCATCGGCGAGACCATGGTCGTGCTCATGGTCGCCGGCGGCGCGGCCATCATCCCCACTTCCATCTTTTCGCCCGTGCGGCCCATGCCGTCGAGCATCGCCGCCGAGATGGCCGAGGCCGCGTTCCGCGGCAACCACTACCGCGCGCTGTTCGCCATCGGCATCGTGCTGTTTCTTTTCACCCTGGCCTTCAACCTCGTGGCCAGCCACGTGGCCGAAAAGCACAAGCAGGTCGGCGCGGCGACCCTCTAGCAGGGCCCGCTCGCCCGCCCGACGCCCGGATTCCGCACGCCGCCAAGGAGCACCGTCATGAACGCCACCGCCATCGCCCGCGCCGGCCTGCGCCGCCGCCACCGCACCCAGAAGATCATGTGGGGCGTGTTCGGGCTGTCCTCGATCGTCAACATGGCCGCCCTGGTCCTCATCTGCGGCTTTCTGCTCATCAAGGGCCTGCCGGCCATCTCCTGGAGCTTCCTCACCGAGATGCCCCGCGACTCCATGACCGCCGGCGGTATCCTGCCCTGCATCCTGGGCACGATCTACTTAAGCCTCGGCACCATGTGCGTGGCCTTTCCCCTGGGCGTGGCCTCGGCCGTGTACCTCAACGAATACGCCCGCCCGGGCCGCATGCTGCGACTGATCCGGCTTGGCATCAACAACCTGGCCGGCGTGCCCTCGGTGGTCTTCGGCCTGTTCGGACTGGCCTTTTTCGTAACCTTCTTCGGCCTCGGCGTGAGCCTTCTTTCCGGCATCCTGACGCTGTCCATCCTCGTTTTGCCGGTCATCATCGGCACGGCCGAGGAGGCGCTCAAGTCCGTGCCGCAGACCTACCGCGAAGCCTCGCTCGGGCTCGGCGCGACCAAATGGCAGACCATCCGCCTGGTGGTGCTGCCCGCAGCGCTGCCGGGCATGCTCACCGGCGCGATCCTCGGGCTCTCGCGCGTGGCCGGCGAAACCGCGGCCATCATGTTCACCGCGGCCGTGTTCTTCACCCCCTACCTGCCGACCAACATCACGGACTCGGTCATGGCCCTGCCCTACCATATCTACGTCCTGGCCACGGCCGGCACCGAAATCGACAAGACCCGGCCCCTGCAGTACGGCACCGCGCTGGTGCTCATCGTTTTGGTGCTTGGCATGAACCTCGGCGCCATATTATACCGGGCCAAGCTGCAAAAGAAACGCTAGTCGCCGCGACCACCGCACAGGCGACGGCAAGGCGCGCAAGGACAGAGCCACGGACACGCGTTTGAACAGGCGATGTTCGCAGGTCCTCCCGGGAACGACCCGGCCGGCACGGACCACCCCCACAAGCCGAAAAAGGCGGCGTGACGCAACGGGCGTCGCGCCGCCTTTTTCTTTGCAGGCTTCGTCGCCGCGGGACGCGGCGGGCGATGGCAAACGGCCGCCGGCGGCCGCCGCGACCTGCGGCGGGCCGGCCGGCGCGGACGCGGGATCGACAGGGAGGCAGGCATGACTCAGGCCCCGGATGCAGGACGCAAGAACTACGTGCTCGACACCAACGTCCTGATCGAGAACCCCCAAAGCGTGCTGCGGCTGCGCAACGGCGTGGAAAACGCCATCCACATCCCCTACCACGTACTCATGGAGCTCGAGAGTCTCAAAAAAACCCCGAAACTGCGCCACATCGTGGCCAACGTCATCCAGGTCTTAAGCGACAACAAGGACTACATCCACTTCATCCAGAACGACAAAAGCCATTCGGCCTTCACCGATATCGTCGACAACCACATCCTCGACGAGATCCAGGCCTCGACCATCGACGACCCGGTGCTCGTGACCAACGACCGCATCCTCAAGCTCCAGGCCGAGCTGCGCGGCATCAAAAGCGAGGAGCTGCGCGACTCCAAGCCCTTCGAGTCCGAATCGCAGCGCTATACCGGATTCGCCGAGGAAGGCGAGGAGCCCGTGCCCAACTGCTTCACCTGGCGCGACGGCAAGCCGGTGCTGCACGCCCCGGACGGGGAAAAACTGATCAACTACACCTGCGACGTCTGGAACGTGCGCCCCCGCACCGTCTACCAGAACCTCGCCCTCGAACTGATCATGTCCCAGCACATCGACCTCGTGTCCATCCAGAGCGAGGCCGGCTACGGCAAGACCTTCCTGGCGCTGGCCGCGGCGCTCTACGCCGTGCAGGAGAAAAAGCAGTACGAAAAGATCTTCGTGCTCAAGCCCACCATCGAGATCGGGGCCAAGCTCGGTTACCTGCCCGGCGACGTGTCCGAGAAGATGGAACCCTACATGAAGTACGTCTTCGACCTGCTCGTCAAGCTGCACCGCTGCCGGGCGGCCAACAAGGTCTTCCTCAACCCCAACGACGAGATGCTGCGCATCAACCCGAAGAAGTTCGAGATCCTGCCCCTGGCCTACGTGCGCGGCATGAACATCGAAAACGCCTTCGTCGTCATCGACGAAGCGCAAAACCTCTCGCGCACCGAAGTGCGCGCCGTGCTCACGCGCATGGGCGAAGGCGTCAAATGCGTGGTGCTCGGCGACACCTCCCAGGTGGACAACCCCTACCTCAACGAGGCCAACAACGGCCTCAACTGGATCGTGCGCAAGTTCAAGGGGTTTACGAACTACGCCCACATCGTGCTCAAGGGCGAGCGCTCGCGCGGCCCCATCACCGACATGGTGCTGCGCTCCAAGCTCTGATCCCACGCCGCCCCGGGGAGGCCGGCCGCCTCCCCGGGGCGGAACGGCGGGAACGTGCTTGACGCACTACTGTTTAGCATCTATACACTCCCCATGTCCGCGACCCCGGAAACCTTGCGCACCATGTGGGACAGGCTGGCCAACAAGCTGGTGTTCCTCGAAAAACGTTACGTGCACGTCTACGGCGACCTGCGCCTGCATCCCTCGGAACTGCACGTCCTGCTCGCCGTCCGCGCCGTGCCCGACGCCAACGCCACGCAATTGGCCGCGGCGCTCGGCGTCACCAAGGGCGCGGTGTCCCAGGTCCAGAAGCGCCTGGAGGGCAAGGGGGTCATCGTGCGGCGCGCGGACGCGGCGCGCAAAAACGCGGTCACGGCCGCGTTCACGCCCCTGGGCCGCGCCGCCCTGGAGGACTTCCTCGCCTCCCGCGCCGCCGCCCGGCAGGCCTTCGCCGCCTACCTCGAAGGCCTGCCGCCGGAAGCCCGGGAACTTCTCGCCGGCTTTCTGGCGCGTCTCGCCGCCCTCGTTCCCGAGCCCGGAAGCTGAGCGAAAGGCGCACGGCGGGCAGGCTTTTTTTTGGCCTAGTGTGTATAGACACTTAACACAAACCCGCTACGACCGCTTACAGTCGCAAGCAAACAAGGAGTCCATGTCATGGAAAGCGTCAGAAAACGCAGCGTCAGCGACTACAGCCGGCATATCGCCGCCGCGCCCGAGGCCGTTTTTCCCCTGCTGTGCCCGGTGCGGGAACTCGAATGGATCGAGGGCTGGCGGGCCGAGACGCTCCATTCGGCCTCGGGCCTGGCCGAACTCGACGCCGTATTCACGACTGCGCCCCTGTCCGACGTGGGGCCCGAAGTCTGGGTGTGCAGCCGCCACGAACCGCCGCGCCGGGTGGATTACGTGCGCGTGGGGAGGCACACGGTCATCCGCTTGCAACTGACCCTGGAGCCGGCCGGGCAGGAAACGGCGCTTGCGGCCCTGCTGGTCGTTTCCGCCCTCACGCCGGAGGGGGACGCCATCGTGGAGGCCATGGGCCCCTCTCCCTGCGCCGTGCTTTTTGCGCCGTGTTTCCGCATGCTGGAGCATTTCCTGCGCACCGGGGCCATGCTGCCGCGGGCGCAGGCCCTGGCAGGACAGGACTGAAGCGTCACACGATCGTCACGGGGGGCGGTCAACATGGCGAGACGACGGATCGTTGTGCCGACCGCCCCTTTCCTGGCGGATTTCCGGCAGGAGGCGATGTTTTTTTGCCATGAACCCCTAAAGCGGCTACCGTAGGCGGCAAACCGAAGCGGCGGCGGCCCGTGCAAGGCCCGCGCCGGCCAGCCAAGGAGGAAGCCCATGTCCGGATCGCGCAAACGCAAGTTCGAGGTGGTCCTGCCCCGGATCGAAGCCATGCAGGCTTTGGCCGATCTCACGGCGCAGGCCGCCCGGGGCGAGCTCGTCATAAACGGCGAAACCGTGCTCCTGGAGGACTTCACGAGCCTTAAGATCGGCGTCAAGAACCTCGGCGCGTCGTCCATGCTCAAGGTGAGCCTCAGATACCCGGCCCTGGGCCTGGCCGCCCTGCCCACCCCGGCGGGCATGGACGCCGAGGACGACGCGCGGCGGACAGCGGACGAAGTCCCGGCCGAAGGCGTGGACGAGGGCGGCAAGCCCAGGTACAAGAACCTCAAAAAACGCATGAAGCATTTTTTCAAGGCCATCGTCGTGTCGCTGCGCGCCGGAACCATGCCCGACGCCGACATCCTGGCCGCCTTCGTCGCCGACAGCCGCCTCATGACCAGCTACCCCGGCAAGGGCGACGCCTTCTACCCGGCCTACGACGCCGAAGTGGACCGCCTCGAAGCCGCGGCCCAGGCCGGCGACGTCGAGGCCGCGACGGCGTCCGTCGCCGCGCTCGACCGCATGAAAAAGGAGTGTCACAGCCGCCATGCCTGACGCCGCCACCGCCCCGGCCGGAAGCGTGGTTTCCCGCCCGGCCGCGCCCGATGAGCCCCGTTGCGTGGAGATCGACCTCTCCCGCGTGGACCCCGCCGTCAGCGAAGAGGACGAACGGGCGTTTTTCCGCATCAACGACGTGTCCCTGTCTTCCGAGCAGGTCGGGCGCATCGTCTCCCCCGCGCGCACCTACCCCCGCCAGGAGTACGTCCTGGCCACCCATTGGCACCCCGAACACGTGCCCATGGACCTGCTCAAAAAGCGCATCGACCGCCTCTACCCCAACCGCGTGGACGAACTGATCATCCCCACGCAGCACAACGTGCTCCTGGAGTACGACGGGTATCAGGGCGTGGAGGTGGACTGCTACTCCAGCGGCTTCAACCGCAAGGTCCAGCTCCTGCTCCACTTCAAGGGCCTGGCCACGCAGCGGGCCGAAGTGCTCGAGGCCATGCTGCGCCACACCCACCGCTACCGCGCCTCGCAGCTTTTCGAGTACCTCGACGCCCTGTGCGAACCCGCGGGCGAATCCCGCCGCCAGATCGCGGCCGGCCGCTCCAACGTGGACGAGGAGCTCGTCGCCTTCGTGGCCATCCAGGCCGCCAAGATCAAGGCGCTCATCCTCGCCCACGAGGCCGACCTGCCCGAGGACACGTACAAGAACAAACTCGTGCGCAACTTTTTCGACGCCCTGCGCTCCCGCTTCGGCGACCGCACCGTCAACAAGGCGCAGGTCTACGCCAAGGCCGTCAAGGATCTGGTCAAGGAAGGCTTTTCCCTGTCCTACTTCTACCGCGCCTCGGAAGTGATCGAGGAGGCGCGCGCGCTCGGGGCCGGTATCGTCATCCCCCACCCCGAGCAGTTCTGGCCGATCCTACTCGCCGACTACGACGTGGACGGCATCGAGGTCTGGAACCCCCAGTCCCAGCAGTACACGGAATTCCTCATCAACGTGGTCAACCGCCGCAACCGCATGGGCTGGCACGGCAAGCGCCCCCTGCTCATCTTCATGGGCGACGACTGCCACATGAGCGAAAAGACGCGCGACCCGGCCGAACAGGACGCGGCCAAGGCCGCCCGGGAAATCGGGCTCCAGCCGGCCTGGCACGACTTCGCCATCCGCAAGAGCCTGATCATCAACGGCGTCAGCCGCCGCAAGATCATCGACGAATACCGCTCCCGCCTGGGGTAGGGAGGGGAGCACGGAGGGCAGGGGAAGCGCCTCCGGCGGTCAAAGGGCTGCGCCCTCTGGACTCCCATTAAGGATTCCGGCATGTTGCGGCTATATGCGGATGCCGGGTTGGGCCAAGCCGAAGGAAGGAGTGTGGGACGTGGAAAAGGAATCGCGGTTCAAATACGAGTCCGTCCAGGACGCGGACACGCTGCGGCGCTATCTCGAGGCCGTCACCGAAGGCTTCGCTTCGGGCGAGTTGCGCTTTTCCAGCCGCGAGGGCGAGGTGGCCCTGCATCCCGCGGGCATGATCGGCTTCCTCGTCGAGGCCAAGTCCATGAGCGGGCGCATGAAGCTGCACCTCAAGTTCTCCTGGCGCGAGGACGGCGGCGAGGACGATGCCGACGCCGGGCTGACCATCGCCCCTGGCGGCTCCGCGGTCTGATGCGCACGGGGCGGCATGCCGCCGGTTTTTCGCGACAGCGTCACGGTTCAACGGCCCGGAGGGGGCGATGCGCATTCTCGAAGGCATCGAGGAAAATTTCCGCTTCATGGTGCTCGAGGTTTCCAAGCAGGTCTCGAGCGCCCTGCTCGTGGTCGAGCGGCCCGATCCCGATCGCATCAAGCGCATCGAGAGCCGCGACGACTATATCGACAACCTGAAAAGCGTCATCGAAAACGCCTGCTGGGGCCGCATCCACGGCTCGCGCGACGGCAACAAGCGCACCCTCGACCTCGTGCGCGCGGCCAACATCATCAACATCAACCTGGAACGCATCGCGGACTATGCGGTCAACATCGTCTCCCAGGTCCAGTACCTGACCGATCCGCTTTTCATCCGGCGCTACGACTACCGCGACCCCTTCGTGGACGTGGAGCGGGCCCTCGGGCTGGTCTTCCCCGCGCTCACGCGCCAGGACGTGCGTCTGGCCCTTCGCATCTGCCGCGCGGAATTCTCCCTGGACGACCGGTTCAAGGCCGCCTTCGACGCCATCCTCGCCGACCTGCGCCGGGGCGAATCGCCGGAAAACGCCATCTCCTGCTTCAACATCTTTCGCTACCTGGAACGCATGGGCGATGCGCTTTTAAACATCGGCGAGGCCGTGATCTTCGCGGCGCTCGGCGAAAAGCTCAAGATCCACCAGTACCAGGCCCTGCAGGATTCGCTCGGGCAGGGCGGCGAGGACATTCCGCTTTCGCCCGGGGACTTCAGCTCCATCTGGGGCACGCGCTCGGGCTGCCGCATCGGCCGGGTGGAGGACCACGGCCCGCGCTCCAAGGGCGTGCTGTTCAAGGAAGGCAACGCCGAAAAGCTGGCCAAGGAGAAGGAGAACATCGAGCGTTGGGAAAAGCTCAGCCCGGGCCTGCCGCCGGCGATCCAGGCCTTCCAGACCGACGGCGACTCGGCCTCCATGCTCCTCGAGTACCTCGGCGGCTGCAACTTCCAGGAAGTGGTCCTGACCGCGGACCGGGAGATCGTGGAGAACGCCTGCTTCCTCATCACCCAGACCGTGGGCAACGTCTGGGAGCAGACCCTGACCCGCGCGCCCGTGGCCTCGGGCTTCATGGCGCAGATGCGCTCCCGCCTCGACGACGTGCTGCGGCTCCATCCCGGCTTCGCCACGGAGCGCAAGGACTTCTGCGGCCTGGCCATCCCCGCCCTGTCCGAGCTGCTCGCCGCGGCCGACGCCGCCGAGGCCGGGCTTGCCGCGCCCGTGTCCGTGTTCCTGCACGGCGACTTCAACCTCAACAACATCGTCTACGACCACACCGCCCAGCGCATCCACTACATCGACCTGCACCGCTCGGGCCAGGGCGACTACGCCGTGGACACGGCGGTCTTTCTCGCCTCCAACTTCCGCCTGCCCGTGTTCGAGGCGCACCTGCGCGACCGGCTCCGGCTCGTCATGCGCCGCTTCCTGGAATTCGCCCGCGCGTTCGCCGCCGAACAGGGCGACGCCGCCTTCGAGGCGCGCCTGACCTTTGGCGTGGCCAGGGCGTTGGCCACCTCGGCCCGTTTCGAGATGAACCGGCCCTTTGCCCAGGAACTGTTCCAGCGGGGGGTGTACCTGCTCGAGCGGCAGGTGGCCCTTTCCGGCCGCCCCGTCGAGGAAGCCGTTTTTCCCGACGCCGTGCTCGTCTACTGATCGCGCGGCCGGGGCGCGGCCCCGGGCAGGAAAACCTCGAGCCGGGTGCCGCTCTCCGCGTCGGTTTCCAGGCGGATGTCGCCGTGCTGGCAGCGCGTCATGAGCCGCGCCGAATACGCGCCCAGGCCGCTGCCGCCCTTCTTGCCGGCGGTTGCGTATTTCTCGAAAAATACCGGTATGATATCTTGCGGAACGGGCGTGGGGTTGGCCACGGTCAGCCGCGCGCCCCCGTCGTGCGCCTCCACGCGCACGTCCACGCGCCCGCCCGCGTGCTCGGCCTCGACGGCGTTTTTCAGCAGGTTGGCGGCGATGGTCTGGCACAACAGCGCATTGCCCATGGCGAAGACGGGCGCGTCCGCGGCCACGTCCAGGGCCACGCCGCGTGCGGCGGCCATGCCGGCCAGCATGTCCGCAACGCCGGCGACGATGCGCGCCAGATCGATGCGCTGCGCCTCGAGCACGAATGTTCCCGTCTCCATCTTGTACAGATCCAGGGACAGCTCGATCTGTTCGAGCATGGACTGGCCCGCGCGCTCGATCTCGGCGAGCAGTTCCTCCTGCTCCGCGTTGACCGCGCCGACCACGCCCACGAGACCGGGCAGGTTGACGATGCTATTCAGCGGCGCCTTGAGGTCGTGGCGCATGATGCGCTCCACGTCCTCGCGCACGCCTTCGAGCTTCCGGCGCTCGGTGATGTCCTCCTTGACGGCCACGTAGTGCGTGACGGTCCCGGCGTCGTCGCGCACGGGCGAAATGGAGCAGTTTTCCCAGTAGAGCTCGCCGTTTTTTTTGCGGTTGCACAGCTCCCCGCGCCAGATTTCGCCTGCGGCCAGCGTCTCCCACATCTGCCGGTAGAAAGCGTCGGGGTGGACGTCGCTTTTGAGCAGCCTGGGGTTTTGCCCCCTGGCTTCCTCGGGCGTGAACCCGGTCAGGATCGAAAAATGGGGATTGACGTACTCGATGGCGCCCTTGGGATCGGTGATGACGATGGAGCTCGGCGACTGCTCCACCGCGGCCCAGAGCAGGCGCAAGGAGGCGTCCCGTTCCCGCAAGGGGCCGACGTCCTCCACCGAGGCGATGACGGGGGTCGGGGCGCGGCCGGGCTCCACGGGGTTGAAAATGGCCCGTACCTGGCAGAACTTTCCGGTGACGGCGCTCGTATAGGGGCCCTCGACCATGGCGGGCTCGCCGCCGATGGCGCGCTTAAGCGCTTCGCGCACGTAGGGCGGCATGCGCTCAAGGACGCTTTGGCCGATGAGCTGTTCGGGCGCGGCCCCGAGCAGTTGCAGCAGGCGGGCGTTGCAGTTGCGCACGACGCCCGTCTCGTCGAAAAAGACCAGTCCCAGCGGCGAGTTGTCGAAGATGACCCGCAGTTGCCTCTCGCGCCTGGCGAGATGCTCCTCGGCGAGCTTGCGCGTGGTGATGTCCGTGCAGAAGCCCTCGAACAGCGCGATTTCCCCGGAGGCGTCGCGCACGGCCCGGATGGAGAGCGAAACCCAGATGACGTCCCCGCTGCGGGTCAGCCGCCGCACCTCGTAATTGGAGAGGTGGTCCTGCGTCGCAAGCGCCTCAAGCATGGCGTCGCGCTCGGCGGGGTCGACGTACACCTGGGAGCCGATGTCCGTGACCTCGGCCAAAAACGCCGCCGCGCCGCCGTAGCCGTACATCCGGGCGAGGCGGTCGTTGGCGCGCAGGTAGCGGCCGTCGGGGCTCGAGGTGAAGATGCCCACGGGCGCGTTGTCATAGAGGCTGCGCAGCGTTTCCTCGCTTTGGCGCAGGGCCTGTTCCGCACGCAGCCTGTCCGAGACGTCGCGCATGGAGCCGCCGACGCCGACGTCGCCGTTGCCGAAGATCGCCGGGAACTTGCGCACCTCGAAGGTCCGCTCGCCCTGGCTTTCGAGCAACAAGACCACTTCGCGGCCGTCCCGCACGGCCACATCGGATTCATGGCAACGGGCGGCGAGATCCGCCGGCAGGAGTTCGAAGTCCGTATGTCCTACCACTTCCCCGGGCGTTTTCCCGCAAAAGGCGGCGAAGCGCGCGTTGACCACGACATGGCGCAGGGAGGCGTCCTTTAAAAAAACCATGTCGCTCGTGGCGTCGAGAAAGGCGCGGTAGTGCGCCTCGACCTGGCGCAGCGCCGCATTGACCTGCGTGAGCTCCTCCGTGCGCGCGGTCACGGTGCGCTCCAGGCCGGCATTGGCCGCGTCCAGCGCTGCGGTCGCCTCGGCCACGGCCCGGGACAGCCGCGCCGGCCAGGAGGCGAGCAGGAAAAACGCCGCGGCCAGGCCCAGCCAGGCGGCGGCCGCCGCCTCCAGCATGGCCTGCGGGGCGGGCATGGGCGTGAAGCCGCCGCGGGGCGTTGCCGCCAGTTCCCAGACGCCGCCAGGAAAGGCCATGGACGTCGTGACCGGCCCGTGCGCAAACAGCGCCGGTTCGCCGAACACCATCACGCCGTCGCCGTTTTGCCCCTGGACGCGGACGGCCACCTGCACGTCGTCGTTGCCCGGGAGTCCCGTCTCCCGGAAAAAGGCGTCGACGTCGATGACGATGGCGGCCAGCCCCCAGCGCCGCAACGGCGCGCCCGGCGCGGTCGCGGCCATGACCGGCATGCGTGCGATAAACCCGCGCCCGCCCTGCAACAGGGTTACGGGCCCGGACACGACGGTCTTGCCTTCGCCCAGGGTCGCGGCCAGGGCGGCGCGCTGCGCATAAGGCAGGTCGCGGGCCAGATCGAGGCCGAGCACGCCGGTATTGCCGGCAAGCGGGTAGACGTGGCTGACCACGGCGTCCCGCGCCAGTTGCAGGGAGCGGATGTCCGTGGTCCCCTGCATGAGGGCGGCGGCGAAGGCGTCGAAACGCGCGGGCGTGATGTCCGGGTCGCTCGCGGCGCTCGCGGCGATGGCGCGCAAAAAGGCCAGACGGGCGTCCAGGGCCGATTGCAGGGCGAGGCGGATGTCGTCGAGATGGGACGTGACCGCGGCGCGGCGGGCCGCGTCGTAGCGCACGGCCTCGCCGCGCCACAACAGCCAGACGCTTGGCGCGACGAAAAGGGTCGCTGCGGCGCATGCGAGCAAAAGCAGTCCGGCCTTGTGCGCGAGGCCTTGCACCATGAAACGCTTCCTTGCGGACGATCGGCGCAAGCCGCCGGAAACGGCCGCGCCGCAAGATGGCGCTGAAAATACCGAGCCTCCCCATCCTATAGCCGTACGCGCTCCCCGGCGCAAGAGGACACCGGCGCGCCTTGCTTCCCCGGGGCGGGAGGGCTATTGCCTAGGCGCTCGCTCGCCTCGAGCGCCAAACCAGTCACGGGGAGAAGGGCATGCACACCCTGCGCCGTCATCTGTTACACTGCGTCCTGGTCCTTTGCTGTTGCGCCCTGCCGCCCGCCGCAGCGTCCGCCCGTCCCGGGGGACAGGCGGAGACCGCCGCGGACGCGGGCTGGACGCCGCTTGTCGACAAGCTCGCCGCGGACGGCCTGGACAAGGCCGCGCTCATGCGGCTTTTCGCCGGCGGGACGGTGGAGTATTCCCCGGAAATCATGGCGCGCAAGGTGGACGCCATGGTCAGGAAGGAATTCGAGCCCAAGCCCAAACCCGGGCGCAAGACCCTGGAGCAGAGCAGCTACCGCCATTTCCTGACGCCGGAGGCCATTGCCGGGGCCGTGCGCTTCGTGCGGCAAAACAAGGCCGCCTTCGACAAGGCGCAGCGCGAATACGGACCGCCCCCGGAACTCGTCGCCGCCTTCCTGGTCGTCGAAACCAACCTCGGCACCTACCTTGGCGACCGCGACGCCTTAAGCGTCCTGGCGAGCCTGGCGCGGGCCTCGACCCTGGAGCAGATCGCGCCCTACATGAAGACCCTGCATGGCGAACCCGCCCGCCGGGAATTCGCGGCGACGGCCGCCGCCGACAGGGCGCAATGGGCCTTCCGCGAGCTGGCCGCCCTGCTGCGCTACGCCGCGGCCAAGAAGCAGCAGCCCGGCACGATCCCCGGCTCCATCTACGGCGCCATCGGCATCTGCCAGTTCATGCCGAGCAACGCCCTGCGCTTCGGCGTGGACGCCGACGGCGACGGCATCGTGGACCTCTTTTGCCCGGCCGACGCCATCGTCAGCGTCGCCAGCTACCTGCGCGGCCACGGCTGGAAGCCCGGCATGACCCCGCAGGAAACCCGCGACGTGGTCTACGCCTACAACCACAGCGACCTCTACGTCCTGGGCGTCATGACCGTGGCCGAACGCATCAAGGCGCAGTTGTAGCGCGCCGACGCGGCCCGATGCCGCGAAACGTCAGGGATTGGGGATGGGGAAGAAGAGCGGATTGGGCTTGCGGCCTTCGGCCAGGAAGCTGCCCTCGAAATAGCCCTGGCTGAAGCCTTCGCGGTAGCCCGCGGCATAGGCCCCGCGCCGGGTCATGGAGGCCACGGGCGTATACGCCCCGAGCCGGCCCTGGGCGCGGATGAGCATGTCCCGGCGCTGGTGCTCGAGCATGGCGATGCGGTCCCACACCAGCTCGCGTCGGTCCTCGGGCGGCGCGTCCTTGCCCGCTGCCTTGGGACCGCCGATGAAGATGTAGACCACGAGGCCGATGATGCCGGCCAGGATGATGAGGTATTTCACCGCGACGCCCGCGAGGCCGGCGACGCGCCGGCCCCATGCCGGTTACGTGCCGCGCCTCTCTCCGTTCCTTTCGACGCCGCAAGGGGCCATCTTTACCCCGGCCGAAACAGGAGAACGGATTCAGGCGGAACGCACGGCCGGGATGCCGTGCTTTTTGAGCAGCGCGTAGAGCCGCGACCGCGACAGGCCGGAGATTTCGAGCATGCGCGCGACGTCGCCGCCGAAGCGTCCGGTCAGCGCCCGCAGGTAGCGCGCCTCGCCCTGGTCGCGGTAGTCGCGAAACTGCGGCAAAAGCCCCAAAGCCAGGCTCGGTTCGACGCCTTCGCCCTCCTCCCTGGCCGCGCCCGGAGCACGGCCGGTCACGCGGTTTCGCGCCGCGCAGACCCGGATGTGCAGGGGCAGATGCACGGGCAGCAGGGCCTCGTCGCCCCGGGCCAGGGCCAGCGCGCCTTCGACGGTGTTCTTGAGCTCGCGCACGTTGCCGGGCCAGGGGTAGGCGAGAAGCGCCCGGGAGAACTCGTCGGAAAAGGTCCTGGCGGCCATGCCCAGCCGCTTCGCGGCCTCGGCCGCGAAATGGGCGGCGAAATCCAGAATGTCGTCCGGGTGCCCGGCCAGGGACGGCAGCTCGATGCCCACGCCCTGGAGACGAAAGAGCAGGTCTTCCCGGAACAGCCCCTCCGCGGCCATGGCTTCCAGATTCTGGTTGGTGGCCGCGACCAGCCGGAAATGGCAGGGGGCCTCCTCGAGGCCGCCGACCGGACGCACCCGTCGCTCCTGGAGCACCCGCAAAAAGGCCTTTTGCACCGAAAGCGGCATCTCCGCCACTTCGTCCAGGAACAACGTGCCCTCGTGCGCCCGCAGCAACACGCCCTCGCGGCGGCGGTCCGCGCCGGTGTAGACGCCCTTTTCCGAGCCGAACAGCACGCTTTCCACGATGCCCGACGGCAGCGCCGCGCAGTCGACGACCACGAAGGCCCTGGCGCGCCTCGGGCTGTTGTCGTGGATGGCCCGGGCGAAGAGCTCCTTGCCCACGCCCGTCGGGCCGGTGAGCAGCACGTTGACGTCGCTTTGCGCGGCCTTGGCCGCCTGCTCCAGGCACTGGGCGCGCTTGGGGTTGCCCCCGGCGATGCCGGCGAAGCCGAAGGGTTCGCTCCCGCCTTGGCCGGAGCGCGCCTGACGGCGGTGCTCCATGGCGCTGACCAGGGGGGCGGTCATGGTTTTGACCGTGGGCGGCTTCTCGATATAGTCCCAGGCCCCCTGGCGCATGGCCCGCTCGGCCCCGTCCGGGTCCCCCCAGCCGGTGATGACGATGACTTCGGGATTGGACGGCGCGCGCCGGATCTCGCCGATGGCGTCGAGGCCGTTGCCGTCGGGCATGCGCACGTCGAGAAAGACCACGTCCACGTCCGCCTCGCCGGCGCGGCGCAGCCCTTCGCCGAGGGTCGCGGCCATGTCCGGAGCGTGGCCCAGGCGCGTCACCACGCGCGCCAGGGCGTCGCGTATGGTCCGGTCGTCGTCGATGATGAGCACATTGCCCAAAGAGAGCCTCCGCAAGCGCCGGCGCAGTCGCCGGGCCTGCCCGTGCAATGACCATCGGACGACGGCCTGTCAAGGGCGGTCCCCGCGCCGGCCGGACGCGTCGCGCATCCGGCC
>JAEWPX010000084.1 GCA_023399375.1 Pseudomonadota bacterium
GTCTCCGGCCGCGCCGAAGCCCTCCAGGGGGCGTCGTCCAAGGATTTTCCCGTGGCCGCCTGCCGGCAGCTGGTGTTGGTCACGGCCCAGGATTTCGCGGCGACGAAGGGCTTGTTGCGCCGTTTCAGCCGCCAGGGTCCGGACGCGCCCTGGCGCGAGGAAGGGGCGGCGACGCCGTGTACCCTCGGCCGCCATGGCCTCGGCATCGGGCGCGGCCTTGTTCCCCTGTCCGGGGGACCGGAGAAAAAGCAAGGTGACGGTCGCACGCCGGCCGGGTTATTCAGCCTGCCCGAAGCCTTCGGCTATGCCGACGCGGCCGCGGCCAAGGCCGCGGGAGTGCGCCTTCCTTATCAGCCGCTGACGGACCGCACGGCCTGCGTGACCGATGCCGCATCGCCGCTTTTCGGCCGGGTCGTCGGCCCGGATGCGCGCACCGCCGCAGGCGTGACCCGCCAGGAGCGCATGGTGCGCGACGACCGGGCCAACGTCTGGGGCGTGGTCATCGGCCACAACCGCGACGCGTCCGATCCCGGGGCCGGCGCCTGCGTCTTTCTCAACATGCGCCCGGCGTCCGGCCAGCCCACCGGCGGGGCCGTAGGCTGTCCCGAGGAGGTCGCGGCGGGGATTGCGGCCTGGCTCGACCCGGCGGCCGCCCCGGTCGTGGCCGTGCTGCCCGAGCGGCTCTACCGCGAGGGCCGGCAGGGCTGGGGATTGCCGTAGAATTTACGGCATGGGATGGCGCTTGCGCCTAAGCCCCTCTTCGATGCCGAAAAAGACCAGCTCCAGCCAGTCGAGGCCGAAGTCGAGCGCGGCTTCCTCGTCGGCCAGGACGCGCGCCTTGCGCGCCTCGTCGATTTCCACCAGCCGGAACAAGTCCATCTTGGCGATGAACTTCTGGAATTCGTCGGGCTGATAGAGCGCCAGCCAGACCATCTGCTCCTGCTTGTCCGTGAGCCGCGCCCCCTTGCCCCGGGCCAGGGACATGAGCATCATGTAGCGGTCGTTGCAGCGGTTGTAGAGAGCGAGATCCTGGTCGGCGAGCCAGCCCGCGGCGTCCCAGGCCGTCGCTTCCTCGAAGCCCCGGCAATGGGGCTCGCGCACCACGAAGAACTGCTCCACGACCTTCCCGTCCTCGCCCATCCGGCTGGCCCGGCCCAGGGGATAGGTGCGGCAGGCTCCGGGGCGGTCGGGGTAGACCTTGCAGCCCTCGGGCGAGACGAACGGACAGCGCTTGAGCCGTTCCTCGCGCATCTTGAGCCGCGGCATGGGAAAGCCCGAGTCCGGGATCGTGATCCGCAGGGCGAAATGCGTGAGGAAATCCGTCGAGGATATGGAAAGCGCCCGACGCAGGCGCAGCATGTCGTAGGGCGTGAGCATGAGCGTCAGGTCCGAACAGCAGGCATTGAAGCAGGGCACTTCGGGATGGCAGGCGAAACGGAAGGACTCCCCGGGCTTGAGCTCCGGCAGGGAGTTGAGGAAGGCGTCGGTGGCGTCGGCTTCGGTTTCGGCCAGGGCGTCGTTTAAATCTTTCATGCGGCATGGCTCCTTGCCCGGGCCTTCTACGTCCCCGCACGCGCCTTGGCAACCGCCGGCCGCGCGGATGCGTCCTCTCGGACTCCGGTATCCATGCCGCCATATTTTCAAGGCAACAGCCTACACGATGGTGTTTTGTCCCGACAATACGCCCGGCTGCGCCCGGCCCCCGGCGCGCAGCCCCGCCTTGACAGTGGGGCGAAAAACGGAAATTGACGGGGATCGGTCAGGAGCCGGCGGCGTCCCGACGGACTGGGACGCGCAGAGGGGAGCCGGCTGCCGGCGGTCGCGCGCCGCGCTGCGTCAGGCGCGGCAAACATGCCTGCGGCCTGGGCCGGCTATGAGCCGGCCCTCCGCTCGGGGTCAGGATGGAACCGGGTTTTACCCTGCGACTCGACAACCGCCTGCTGGAACTCGACCGCCTCGCCGACGCGGTGGAGGCGTTCGGCGAGGCCCACGGCCTTGCCGCCAAGCTGCGCTTCCAGGTGCGACTGGTTCTCGACGAACTGCTGACCAACATCATCAATTATGGCTACGGCGACGAAAATGCGCACAGCATTGCCGTGGCCATGGGGCAGGAGGGGCGTCGGCTGCGCTTCGTCATCGAAGACGACGCCCGGCCTTTCGATCCACTGACGGCCGGGGCTCCGGACCTGGGCTCCCCGGTTGAGCAGCGCCAGATCGGGGGCCTCGGCATCCATCTGGTGCGCTCGATCATGGATCGCGTCGCCTACGAGAGGGTGGGCGGCACGAATCGTCTGATACTTGAGAAGGATATCGATTAACGCAAAAGGGGTGGGGCCATGCAACTCGTGGAGAAGGAGAGCGGCGAAGTCACCGTGCTGGAGCTCGGGGGACGCCTGGACAGCAATACGTCCAAAGTGCTCGAAGACAAGGTCATGGAGATATTGGGGCAGGGGAAGAAAAAGGTCCTTATGGACTTCAAGGACGTGGACTACATCAATTCCACGGGACTGCGCGTGTTGCTTCTCGCCCTGCAGCAACTCAAGAAGACCCAGGGCAAGCTCGTGTTGTCCACCATCAAGGACTACATGAAGGAAGTTTTCGAAATCTCCGGTTATACGGAAATTTTTCCGATCTACGCCACCCAAGAGGAAGCCTTGGGCCATTTCGCCTGAGGCCGCCTTTGGCCGCACCGTAGAGCGAGTCCCTTGTCCCCGGAAGGCCCAGGCGCGGCTTCCGGAGGCGCAAACCACGTCGGGGCAGGTCGTCCCCGGGGAGAAGCCGTCGCCATGCATGCCTTTCTTCGCCATCTGCCGCGTGCGCTGGCCGCATGCGCCCTGGCGCTTAGCCTTCTCGTTCCCGCACCGGGCGCGCGTGCCGCGGACGGGCCCATGGAACTTGCCGGCATCAGGCTCGGGGCGTCCGTGGACGAGCTGGCCGGAAAGCTCGTTTCCCCCGTCGTCGACCACTCGCCCCAGCGGCCGTCCATCGGCGTCGTGGCCGTGGCGCCCCTTCCGGGCTATCGCAGCGGCTACGTCGATGTGGGGCTTTGCGCCAAACCCGGGAGGATCGTGCGCATCAAGATGAACTATGCCGACGATTCCCTGGCGTTTTTCAACAAGCTCATGACCGCCCTCAAGCAGCGTTACGGCGAACCCAGGGAATGGCGCGGCAACGCCTTCGGCACGCTGCGCACCTGGAAATGGGGACTGCGCGGCCCGGGCGGCGAACCGGTGAGCCTGATCCTCATGCACTACGAGGGCGAGGACGGGGCGTTCACAGACGGCAACTCCATCCGCATCGCGGCGACATCCATGGTGCGTGAAGAGGAACTGTGCCGCGCGGCCGAGAAAAAGGCCCCGGGCGCGGGCGGTTCCGCCCAGCTGGCCGTGGACGCCGAGGCCCTCGGCCTGGACTGGTTTTTGCCCCATTAACGGACGGTCCTGGGAGAGAGCGTGGGGAATTCGCTGCTTGAATCGCGGTTTCTCGACCGTCGGGCCGAGCTGTCCGGGCTTATGGGGCGGCTTGGCGAGCTGACGGCCCGCTGCGGTCGGGCCGATTTGGAAAAGGTCGCGGCGGAGCTCGCCGCCCATGCCCTGGAACCGTTCCTCTTCGTGGTCGTCGGCGAGGTCAAGACCGGCAAGAGCAGCCTGATAAACGCCTTGCTCGGCGCGAACGTGACCGACGTCGCGCCGGACCCCTGCACGGACCGCATCCGCATCATCGGTTTCGGCGACGCGCCCGGCGAAACGCCCGAGGGGCCGTTGCTGACGCGCGTGGCCTTGGGCAACCCCCTTCTCGACGGCCTGGCCATCGTCGACACCCCGGGCGTGGACAGCATCATCGACCGGCACCAGGAGATCACCGAGGAGTTCATTCCCCGCGCCGACCTCGTGCTGTTCGTCTTTTCGGCGCTCAGTCCCTATTCCCGCTCGGCATGGGAATTTTTCGATCTCGCTTCCGCGACCTGGCGGCGCAACGTCGCCTTCGCCCTGACCCAGGCGGATCTGGCGAGCGAGGAGCAGATCGCGGTCAATTCCACCCGCCTGCGCGAACTGGCCACCTCCCGGGGCGTGGCCGAACCGCGTATTTTCCTCGTGTCCGCTACCAAAAGCCTTGCCGATCCCGAGGCCGGGGGCATCGAGGCCCTGCGCCGCCACATCCGCGCGCTGACCGCTTCGGGCGGGCATTTTGCCGCCAAGCTCGACGCCACCCGCCGCGCGGCCGAGCGGGTGCTTACCGGGCTGTCGGAGACCCTGGACGGCCGGGCGCGCGAGCTCGACGCCGACGCGGCCGAGGCCGCGCGCATCGCCAAGCGGCTGGACGCCGCCCGGCTGGCCGCCGGCCGCGAGGCCGAGGTGCTGCGTACGCGGGTCGAGGCGGCCTATACGCGGCTTTCCGGCGCATTCGAGGCGGCGTTCGCCCGCGAGCTGACTTTCGGCGGTATGATCGGCCGCTCCTTTGCCGGCATGTTCCGGCGCAAGGCCGAGGCCGGGCCGGCGGCGCGGCTGCGCGAACTTGGCGAGGGCTTCGCCCGCGACCTCGAGCGCGAGGTGGAGGCCATTGCGCGTCAGGGCGCGCAGCACGTGTTCGAGAGCGTGACCGGCTCGGTGCGCATGCTCGTGGACGAGTTGCGCCGGCGGCGCGAAGGGGAGGGGCTTTCGGCCGACGCGCTTGGCGAACAGCGCGACCGCGTGCTTGCCGAAACCGTCGAGCGGGTGGAGGCGCTCCTTGCCGATGGCGGGCCGCTGTCCGGCATCGACCCGGGCAGCGTCACGGGCATGGACCCCAAGGCGACGATCGGCGGGGCGCTGGTGGTGCTCGGCACGATTTTCGCCGTGGCAGTCAAGGGGACGGTCCTCGACGTTACTGGCGGCGTGGTCGCGGCGCTCGGCGCGCTGCTCGCCGGCAGCGCGCTTTTCTGGCAGCGCCCGCGCGTGCTGCGCGAGATGCGCCGGCGGCTGGCCGCCGGCGGCGAGCGCCTGCGCCTGGAACTCGACGAACGCCTCGCCGCCCGGCTGGACCGGATATTCCGCGAACTCGACGCCCGCTTCGCGCCCTTTTTCGAGGACATCGACGCCCGTCGTCAGGCCCTTGCCGACCTCACGGCCCGGCGTGACGCCCTGGCGACGGCGCTTGCCGATTTCAATCCCGACTGACGCCCGGCCGCGTCCCGCGCGGCGCACTCTCCGGCAGCCCAAGCGCTGTGGCCACGTCGCGCCCGCCGACCGCGATGGCGGCGTCGAGGCGGAAATACTTGTCACGCTTGAGTCCCGAAAGCGTCACCGCCGTTCCCGGCGGCAGCAAGGCGATCATGGCGTCGCGGGCCCGTTGCGCGGCCAGCCGCACGTCCGGGGCCTTGTCCCGCAGCTCCGGCGCATCGACCCCGGCCAGGCGCACGCGAATCTGTTTGCCTATAATGTCCGGATATTCCGGAATGTCCACCACCACCGTGTCCCCGTCGCACACGCGCACCACAACCGCCGTGATACTTCCGTAATCGCGGGAGTTTTGCGCCATGGCGCGCACCGCGCCAAGCGCAATGCAGACGGCCAGCAGGCAGGCTGGCAGGCGTGAGGATATGAACATTTTTATCGATCGACCTATTTAGTTGGAAATAGATCAACCGAACGAAAGGCGCAAGCAGAAGGGCTATTGCAGGGAGAGCAGCCCGAGGGTCACGAGCTTTTCGAGGAGTTCCGAGCGGTTGGGCGGCTTGACGAGGTAGGCGGCGACCTGGCCGTCGAAAAGCGCGGTCATGGTGTTCGTCTCGTCGTCCATGGAGGTGACCATGACGGCGCGCATGCGGTTTTCCGGGGCGACGCCAGCGTCGTCCTCGACCTCCCGCAGGCGCACAAGGGTCTCGTGGCCGTCCATGTGCGGCATGATGATGTCCAGGAAGACCACGTCGAAAGGCGCTCCCGACGCGATGGCCGTGCTTGCGGCGTCCACGGCCTCGGGGCCGCTGCCGCACAGAACGGTTTCGGCCAACCCGGCAAGGTGGGCCGCAAGCACTTGCCGGCTGGCCGGGTCGTCGTCCACCACAAGCACCCGCATGACGTTTTCCTCCCCGATTTCGAAAAAATTCATACCGCAGCCGGCAGGTGGGCACAAGAGAAAAACAGGGGGGCTGGTGGTCACGGCGTGTGCGGTCACGCTTCATAGGGGATTCGGGTTGTTGTGCATGGCGGAGTTTGGGCGTAGGCCCGTGCATAAGACCAGAAAGTCCTAAAGGAGCGTCTCATGGAACACATGCAGGACAACGGTATTGGCAAGACGGTACGCATCATGTCCATCAGGGGCATTCCCTTCAAATGCCCTCTGCCTTCGGGAAAGAACGACACGTCTGCGTCCGAGGATGCGCCGGTGGCTTCTGCCGCCTCGCCCGCACCGGTGCAGTTGCAGCCCAGGCCGTCTCTCAAGGCCGCGGCAGCAGTGGGCGCGGACGTGGCGTTTCGCGTCAATGCGGGCTTTTGTCGCGACAACCTTCTGCCGGGACAGGCAAATCCGGCCTCGGGACGTTGCGCTTGGACCGGCGTCGC
This sequence comes from Pseudomonadota bacterium, assembly GCA_023399375.1. Classification (GTDB taxonomy): domain Bacteria; phylum Desulfobacterota; class Desulfovibrionia; order Desulfovibrionales; family Desulfovibrionaceae; genus Solidesulfovibrio. Next base: position 6,540 of record JAEWPX010000084.1, read on the forward strand.
CGGCAAGGCGCAGCAGGAACTCATGAAGAGCCGTCGCGCGGTGCGCGTTTTCGCCGAGAAAACGGTCGCTATGCGGGTGCTGCGCGGCCTTGTGGATGCCGCGAGTTTTCCGCTTCCCGGCGCAACGGCGGGACTGGCGCGCTTTGTCGTGCTGGAATCCGAAAACGCCATGGACAAGGCGTCGGAGCTGGCCGCGGCCTGGCTGCGCCGGGAAGGCCTCCTGGCCGACGGGTTGGCTCCGGAGGCCAAGGCCCGGAAAGTGGTCTTCGGCGGCGCGCCGCACATGGCCGTAGCCTACGGTCCCGCCGGCGACGACGCCGCGGTCGCTGCCTGTTCCCTGGCCGTGGCCCGCATGGAGTGGCTCGCCGCCGGACAGGGCCTTGCCACCTGTTTCGCCGGGGAGATCGTCCGCGCCGCCGCGGCGTGTCCGGAGCTGTTCGCGGCCATGGCCATTCCGTCTTCGGCAACGGTCTACGCCGCTATCTTCCTCGGCTATCCCGGTTCGCGAAACGCCGACCAGGAAAACGCCCCCGGCACCAGAATCACCTGGCTCTAGGCCTGTCGCGTCCTCGAAAGCACCAAGCCGCGCGACTTGTCGCGCCGACCCGTACACGCGCATGGCGGGTCTCCCTTTCTCGAAGGGACCGTCGGCCGGCCCCGTCCCCTGCCTCCGGGTCCGGCCGTCGCTGCCCCGAATCGCTGCCGAAAGTTCGCGGAGATGGTCCGGGGAGATGCCTCCGGCGGCCAGAGAGCTGGCGTCCTCCGGACTCCCTTTCCGGTTTCGACGTTCCCTGAATTTCCGATGACTCCCTGATTCCCTGCGCCCGGTTCCCTGGCGGTGGCCACGCCACTTGCGCGTGCCTTCTTGCAAACCGTCTCAGTCGCGGTACTCTCGCGCCCGACGACCGGCCGCGTGGTTGCGGCGGGGATGCGTTGCAAGAAGGAGGTTGCGATGGACTTGATTTCAGTTGATGCCGACAAATGCAAAAAGGACGGGCTGTGCGTGCTCGAGTGCCCGACCAGGGCGCTTGAGCTGGACGCCTCGGGTGGTCCGGTCGTGGCCGATGCCGCCATCTGCAACGCCTGCGGGCACTGCGTGGCCGTTTGTCCCCACGGTGCGCTCGCCAACACCAAGGTGGAAGCGGTCGATCCGGCCGCCGGCGTGCTCGGAAACCTCGCGTCCTGGCCCGCGCCCGAGGCGGTGGACGGGCTGCTGCGTGGCCGGCGCTCCATCCGCGCCTACAAGGAAAAGCCGGTCGCCCGGGAGCTCGCGGAAGAGTTGCTCGATGTCGCCCGCTATGCGCCCACGGCCTCCAACGTCCAGGAGATCCGCTGGATCGTCACCGTCGATCCGGCCAAGGTGCGGGAACTCGCCGCGCTGACGGCGGCGTGGTTCGCCGGCGACAATAGCCGGCCCGTGCTGACGCGCTACGCGGCGTTATGGAACGGGGGACTCGACGTGTACCTGCGCGGCGCGCCGGCCCTGGTCGTGATCCATACCGAGGCGGAGATGCGCTTCGGCGCGGCGGATACCGGCATTGCGTTGACGTTTCTGGAGCTTGCCGCGGTTTCGCGCGGCCTCGGCACCTGCTGGGCCGGACTGCTCACGTTCGCGGCCAACGGGGACGCGGCCCTGCGCGCGGCGCTCGGCGTGCCCGAGGACCATCTGGTCCAGGGCGGGCTCATGCTCGGCTACCCCAAGGCGCGCTATGCCGCCGTGCCGCCGCGCAACCCCGTGCAGGCGCGCTGGTTGTAGGAAACCGTCGGGGCGGAGCCGTCCGGGCATATGGCGTCGCGCGCTGCGACGACGCCTACGCCGGTTCCGCCTTGAGGATCACAAGCGTGATGTCGTCGTCGCGCGGGGCTCCGGCCTGGAAATCGGCCACGTCCTTGTGCCCGGCGGCCAGGATCTCCTCGGCCGAGGCCGCGGCGTTGGCCCGTAGCACTTCACGGAAACGGTCCTTGCCGTACATCTCGCCGGCGGGATTGCGCGCCTCCCAGATGCCGTCCGTGCCGAGGGCCAGCACCTGCCCCGGCTTGAGGCCGGGATGGGACTGTCCTTCGTAGACGAAGTCGGGAAGAACGCCGAGCGGCAGGCCCGGTCCGAAAAGCTCCTCGAAGGCGTCGGTTGCGGGGTCGTAGACGAGGGCCGGGTCGTGTCCGGCCCGGGCCCACTCCAGATGGCCGTCCGGGGCGAGGCCGCCGCGGACCAGGCGCAGCGCGAAAAGTGTCAGGAACCGCCCGGAATCCATGGTGTCCTCGCACAAAAGCCCGTTGGCCAGGGTGAGCAGGGCGGCCGGGTCGGCCTTGGCTGCGCGGCCGCCGCGCAAAAGCGCGCGCCCCGTGGCCATGAAGAGCGCCGCCGCGATGCCGTGCCCCGTGGCGTCGCCCACGATCACGTCCAGCCCCCCTTCGCCGTCGTCGGTCATTTTGAGAAAGTCGAAATAGTCGCCGCCGGTCTCGTCGCAAAAGCGCGTGGAGCCGGCGATGGAAAGCCCGGGCAGCCTGGGCGGCGCGGCGGGCAGGAGGTTTTGCTGCACCTCCATGGCAAGCAGCATGTCCTGCTTGAGCCGCAGCCGCTCGGCCAGCTTGGGGGCCATCTCGTTGAAGGTCTTGGCCAGGTCGGCCAGCTCGTCGCGGCTCGTGACCGGGGCGCGGCAGGCCAGGTCGCCCTGGGCCAGTCTGCCCGCCGCCGCGCAAAGCGCCATGACGGGTCTGGTCACGGCCCGCGCGCCGAAGCCGGCCAGGAGGACCGCGCCGGCCACGGCAAGCAGGCTCACGCCCACGACCACGGCGATCATGCCGTGCGTGCGGGCGAGGATCGCGGCCTCGGCCGAATCGGCCTGGCGCAGCACCGCCTCGCGCGGCACGAGCACGAGCAGCCCGGCCGGCGTGTCCGGAAAGGGTTTGAACACGGCGAAATACGCCTGCCCCCCCATCTGTATGGAAAGCTGCTCCGGCTTCTTGGAGACGATGGCTCTGTCGAGCCGGACCGCGTCGCCGGGGGCGGCGGAAGCGAATGGTTCGGGCGTGGGCGTTGTCTTCCAGCTTTGCGCCGCATCCAGGAAGCTCTGGCTGCCGATGACGAACAGATGGCCCGAATCCCCGGGCGCGGCGTGCACGAGCAGCGCCTTTACGCCCTTGCCCCAGCGCCGCGACAGGTCGCTTTCCGGCAGCATCGCCTCGAACGGGGCGTCGATGGCGGCGACGCCGAGCAGCTTGCCTGCGGCGTCGTAGACCGGCCCGGATACCGTGGCCGTCAGCCTCCCCGTGGACGCGTCCACCAGGATGCTCCAGGACGTTTCCTTGCGGGCCAGGGCGCTCGTATACCACGGACGCGTGCGCGGATCGTAGTCGTCGGGCATGCGCCCGTGGCCGGGATAGGACACCATGAGCCCGTCGGGCAGGGCGACGTAGGCCCAGAGCATGTTTTCCGCGAGCTTGCGTCGCAGCACGCGCATGGTGGGGGCCAGCAAGGCGAGCTGTGCGGCCGGTTCCGGTTGCACGCGCGTCCCGCCCCCGCCGGGGAGGCTCAGCGACATGGCGGCGGCCGTGGCCGGCACGGGGTAGTTCGGCAGCGTGGCGAGCCCCTGGGGAATGCCGGCGGCGGCGTCGAAAGTCGCGTCCGCGGCAGGGACGGTTCCGGCGAGCGGGTGCGACGTCAGGGCCGTGCGCGTTTCCTGGCCCAGAAGCGCCAGGGACAGCTCCATCATTCTTCTGTTGTCGTCGAGGTCCTCGCCGATGAGGTCCACCATGAGCGCCAATTCCTGCTCGGCGGCGCGGCGATAGGCGTCGGCGGCGCGGGCGGCCAGTTCGTGGCCGAGCAGCCGGCCTTCGTACACGGCGTAAAAGCATACGCCCACGAGCGGCGGCACGGCCAGGGCCAGAAGGACGAGCAGGAGCTTGGTGCGGATGCGCATGAATTCCTCGGCGGCCGCGTCGCGACGCCGCGGCGGGGATGATCCCTGTCGGATATGCGCGGTTTTATGCCGCGGCTTGCGCTTTGGCAAGAAGCCGGCCAGGCCGCTTGACAGGGGGGGGCGGCGGGGGTAATGACTCCGGCTCGCCTTGCTCTTTCCGATGGGCCGCACCCGGGAGAAAGGGCCACAGACCACAAGGAGGAACCATGCGGAAGTACGAAGCCCTGCTGCTGCTCTCTCCCGAGCTCGCAGCCGACAACCGGCAGGAAATCCTCGAGAACCTCAAAGGGGTTCTCGAACGCCAGGACGCCGCCATGCTGGCCGTGGACGAGTGGGGGATGCGCGAGCTCGCCTACCCCGTCCAGAAGAAGACCCGCGGCCACTACACGCGTTTCGAATTCGCCGCCCCGGCCACGGCCATCGCCGAATTCGAACGCATCGTGCGCATCACCGACGGCATCATGAAGTTCGTCACCGTCAAGCTCGCCGACAAGTACGTGCCTGAGGGAGCCTAAGCCATGGCGTTCAAGAAGAAATTCACCCCGAAAAAGAAGTTCTGCCGTTTTTGCGCCAACAAGAACCTGCCCATCGACTACAAGCGTCCGGACATCCTCAAGGATTTCGTCACGGAGCGGGGCAAGATCATCGCCCGGCGCATCACCGGCACCTGCGCCAAGTGTCAGCGTCGCCTGACCCTGCAGATCAAGCGCGCCCGGCAGATGGCCCTTCTGTACTACACGGCCACCCATAGCGCCGAGCACCTCAAGAAAATGTAAGGTAGGGACGCCATGGAACTGATTTTGCGCGCGGACGTGGAGAGCCTGGGCCGCCTTGGCGACAAGGTTTCGGTCAAGCCCGGTTACGGCCGCAATTATCTGATACCCCAGGGACTGGCCATGCTGGCCACTGACGCCAACCTGCGTCGTTTCGAAAACGAGCGCAAAAAACTGCAGGCCAAGCGCGACGCGCTGGCTTCCGCCGCCCAGGGCCTGGCCGACAAGATCGCCGCGGTCGAGGTCGTCATCGAGGTGCGCGTGGGTGAGGGCGACAAGCTCTACGGCTCCGTCACCTCCGGCATCATCGCCGACAAGCTCGGCGAACTCGGCGTTGAGGTCGATCGCAAGAAGATCGTGCTGGACGAGCCCATCCGGGCCCTAGGCCAGTACGACGTGGCGGTTAAGCTCATGCCCGAAGTGCGCGGCATCGTGAAGGTGTCCGTCGTCCGTCAGGGCGGCGTCGAAGAAGAGGAAGTTCTTGCCGCGCCGGCCGCCGCCGCGCCGGCCGGGGCCGAAACCTCCGCCGAAGCCAGTGGACAGCCCGAGGAAGAAACCGCGTAACGCCAAGTCTTCCGGCCTTGTCGGAAGCGGCGAGCCGCTGACCGGGCAGGCCCTGGAGCGGGTCTCCGCAGACGTCCTTAAAAAAGTCCCCCCCCAGAACCTCGAAGCCGAACAGGCGGTTCTGGGGGGGATTTTGCTGCAAAATTCCATCCTGTTCAATCTCGTCGACCTCGTCGGCGAAGACGATTTCTACTCCCCGGCCCACCGCCTCATCTATCAGGCGATCCTCGATCTTTCGCGCCAAAACGCCCCCATCGACCTCGTGTCCCTGGCCGAGGGCCTGCGCGCGTCCGGACGCCTGGACGAGGTCGGCGGCCCGGCCTACCTGGCCGACCTGACCTCCTCCACCATCGCCGCGGCCAACGCCCTGCACCATGCCGGCATCGTCCGGGAAAAGGCCGTGCAGCGCAAGCTCATCGGCGCGGCCGTGGATATCATCTCCCGCTGCTACGAGGGCGGCCAGGAAACCGAAAAGCTCCTCGACGAATCCGAGCAGGCCATCTTCGCCATCGCCGACTCGCGCACGACCAAGGGCCTGCACTCCTCCAAGGACCTCGTCACCCGCGTTTTCGAGCAGATCGAAAAGCGCATGGAGAACAAGGAGCTCGTCACCGGCGTGCCCACGGGCTACTACCAGTTCGACGAATACACCGCCGGCCTGCAGCCCTCGGACCTCATCATCATCGCCGGCCGGCCCTCCATGGGCAAGACCGCGTTCGCCATGAATGTGGCCATGCGCGGCGCGGCCATGCACGGCGTGCCCACCGCCGTCTTCTCGCTCGAAATGTCCATGGAGCAGATCATGCAGCGCATGCTCTGCTGTTGGGGCAAGGTGGACCTGGCCAAGCTGCGCCGGGGACGTCTGGACGACGAGGACTGGGCCAAGCTTTACGACGCCGCCAATCATCTTTCGGCCTCGCCCATCTTCGTGGACGACACCCCGGCCATCACCACCATGGACCTGCGCGCCCGCTGCCGGCGCTTAAAGGCCGAGCACGGCCTGGGGCTCATCGTGGTGGACTACTTGCAGCTCATGCGCGCCTCGCGCCACATCGATTCGCGCGAGCAGGAGATTTCCGACATTTCCCGCAGCCTCAAGGCGCTGGCCAAGGAACTGCACGTGCCCGTCATCGCGCTGTCTCAGCTCAACCGCAAGGTCGAGGAGCGCGCGGACAAGCGTCCCATGATGTCCGACCTGCGCGAATCCGGGGCCATCGAGCAGGACGCCGACGTCATCATCTTCCTCTACCGCGCCGCCGCCTACAAGAAGAAGGAAGAGCTCACGCCCGAGGACAACGTGGCCGAAATCATCATCGGCAAGCAGCGCAACGGACCCACAGGCATGGTGCGGCTGACTTTTTTCAAGGAATCCACGGCGTTCGAGAACCTCTCCGACATCCCGCCCCCGTCCGAACTGGGCTTCGGCTAGGGACGGGGAGGGGGAGCAGGGAAAATGCCTCCGGCGGCCAGAAGGGGCCGGGGGCCCCTCCTGGACCACCCCGCCCTGTGGCACTTGGTTCCCCAAACGGTTGTTCCGCCATCTGGACGGCAATTGCGGGACGCTATATTACGTTGAAAGTTTTTGGGGGGAAGAGGGGGTTTCTCCCCACACCTTCATTCCCCTCCGCATGCGCACGCAGAGCGCGCAAAGGAGCGGCCGTGTATTACGATGCAGCGGAAGGGCTTTCGAGGCCCGAGATCGAGCGGTTGCAGCTAAAGCGCCTGAAAACGACGCTCAGGCAGGCGGCGAAATCGCCGTTTTACGCGCAGCGCTTCAAGGAGTGCGGCGTCGATCCCGAGGCTGTCACGAGCCTCGACGACGTCAGGCGCCTGCCGTTTACCACCAAGCAGGACCTGCGCGACAGCTACCCGGACAAGCTGCTCGCCCTGCCGCAAAGCGAAATGGTGCGCATGCACGTCTCCTCCGGCACTACCGGCACGCCCACGGTCATCTACCATACGAAAAACGACCTGGACTGGTGGGCGTCGCTCATGGCGCGCTGCATGCACATGGTGGGGCTACGCAAGGAAGACGTCATCCAGAACATGTCCGGCTACGGCCTTTTCACCGGCGGGCTCGGCATCCACTGCGGCGCGGAAAAGCTCGGCTGCCTGACCATTCCCGCCGGCGCGGGCAACAGCCACCGCCAGATCAAGCTGCTCATGGACTTCAAGGTCACGGGCATCCACATCATTCCGTCCTACGCCCTGTACCTGTCCACGGTCTTCGCCGAGATGGGCATCGATCCGCGCACGCTGCCGCTGCGCATTGCCCTGGTCGGGGCCGAGCCCTACACCGAGGAGACGCGCCGTCGCCTGGAAGATCTCTACGACATGAAGTGCTACAACTCCTACGGCCTATCCGAAATGAACGGCCCTGGCGTCGCCTTCGAGTGCCGGGAGCAGCACGGCATGCACGTCTGGGAGGACGCCTATCTGCCCGAGATCGTGGACCCGGCCACGGGCGAGCCCGTGCCCGACGGCGAGCTCGGCGAACTCGTCATGACGAGCCTCGGACGTGAGGGCATGCCCATCATCCGTTACCGCACCCGCGACATGACGCGCTTTCTGCCCGGAACCTGCCCGTGCGGCCGCGAACACCGCCGCCTCGACCGCTTGCAGGGCCGCTGCGACGACATGATGATCGTCAAGGGCTGTAACATCTTCCCCATGCAGATCGAGCGCATCCTCATGGCCATGCCCGAGGTCGGCCAGAACTACCTGATCATGCTCGAGCGCGACGGGTTCATCGATAACCTGCGGATCAAGGTGGAGATTCGCGACGAGTACTTCGTGGAGGACATGCGCCAGCTGGCCGCTTTGCAAAAACGCATCGTGGCGCGGCTTCGCGACGAAATCCTGGTCACGCCCAAGGTGGAGCTCGTGGAGCGCAATTCCTTGCCCAAGTCCGAGGGCAAGGCCACGCGCGTCATCGACAATCGGGAGAAGGGCGCGTGACGGTCGCCTTCGTCGTCTTGTTCCTGCTTGTGCTGCTGGCGTGCCTGACGCTCCACGTTTTCGGGCTGCCGGCGAACTGGCTGCTGCTCGGGCTCGTGGCGCTCTGGGACTATTTCCATCCCGCGCCGCACCTGGGGTTCGCCTTTTACGCCATGCTCGTGTGCGTGGGGCTGGCCGGCGAAGCGGTGGAGCTTTTCGCCCAGCTCTTTGGCGCGAAGAAATACGGGGCCACGGGCAAGGGGAACCTGGGCGGGTTTCTCGGCGCGTTTGCCGGCGCATTGCTCGGCGCGCCTTTTTTTCTCGGCATCGGAGCCCTGTTCGGGGCCGTTGCCGGCGCGTTTCTCGGCTGCTATGTCTTCGAGCGCGCCCATGGGCGCGACGACGCCGCAGCACGTCGGGCCGCCATGGGGGCCATGTACGGCAAGGTGTTCGGCATGACCGCCAAGGTCGCCTGCGGCGTCGTCATGTGGGTGGCCACCGCCCGAGCCCTGTGGCCGGCGTAGCTCGTGGAGTGGTAATTGGGGAGAGGGGAACGCCTCCGGCGGCCAAAGGGCTGGTGCCCTCTGGACTCCCTTTTCGGGTTCAGGCCGGCTCCTTGGCATTTTTTTGAGGTGAGACGGATTTTTGTCAGGGCCAGATATTTTTGAGTGAAGTTCGTTGTTGCGATGGTCGGTCCGTGCCGGGCAGGCTTCGGGGACACGACGCGAGGAGAAGGAAGCGCCATGATCACGGTCAGCGATTTTCCGGCCTACCGGGGCAAGATGGAATATGTCTGCCTGGGTTGCCAGGCCCGGTTCGACATCCGGGAGCTTTACTACACCTGTCCGCACTGCGGGGGCGTGTTCATCCTTGAGGACACGACCTTCGACAGCCTGCTCGAATACCCGGCCAGCTACTGGCAGTCGCTGTTCGACAAGCGGGCGTCCACGCGCGTAACCGCGCTTCGCGGCGTGCTGCGCTACTATGAGCTCATGGCCCCGGTCATGGACGAGAGCGACATCGTCTACCTCGGCGAGGGGCACACGCCGCTCGTGGCCGCCAACGAGGCCCTGACCGAAGCCGTGGGCGTGCCGTTTTTCTACAAAAACGACGGCCAGAACCCCAGCGCCTCCTTCAAGGACCGGGGCATGGCCTGCGCCTTCAGCTATTTGAAGCACCTCGTGCGCGTCAACGACTGGGACTCCGTGCTCACCGTATGCGCCTCCACGGGCGACACCTCGGCCTCGGCCGCGCTCTACGCCGCCTACGTCGGCGGCCCCATCAAGTCCGTGGTCATCCTGCCCAAGGGCAAGGTCACGCCGCAGCAGCTGGCCCAGCCGCTTGGCAGCGGCGCCACGGTCATCGAGGTGCCGGGCGTGTTCGACGACTGCATGAAAGTCGTGGAGCACCTGGCCGACAATTACCGCGTGGCGCTGCTCAACTCGAAAAACGCCTGGCGCATCCTGGGCCAGGAGTCCTACGCCTTCGAGGTGGCGCAGTGGTTCGGCTGGGACACCTACCGCAAGTGCGTGTTCGTGCCCATCGGCAACGCGGGCAACGTGACGGCGATCATGGGCGGCTTCCTGAAGCTCAAAAAGCTCGGCGTCATCCGCTCCCTGCCCCGCATCTTCGGCGTGCAGTCCCACCATGCCGACCCGGTCTGGCGCTACTACGCCGAGTCCGACCCGGCCAAACGGCATTACGAGCCCGTGGCCGTGACCCCGTCCGTGGCCCAGGCGGCCATGATCGGCAATCCTGTCTCGTTCCCGCGCGTGGCCCATTTCGTGGAGCAGTACGAAAAGATCGGCGGCCCGGGCAGCTTCCAGGTGATCCAGGTGACCGAGCAGGCGATCATGGAAGGCATGCTCACGGCCAACCGCCACGGGCACATCAGCTGCACGCAGGGCGGCGAATGCCTGGCCGGGCTCATGAAGGCCCGGGAGATGGGGCTCGTGGAGCCGTCGGAAGTGTCGATTCTCGACGCCACGGCGCACCACCTGAAGTTCATCGGCTTCCAGGAGATGTACTTCGAGAACACCTTCCCGGCGTCCTACGGCGTCACGCCCGACCCCAAATTCGTCAACAAGCCGCGCGGCGTCCTGTCCGACGCGGACAAGGCGTCGCTTTCGCCCGAGGACTACACGGCCAAGGCCGCCGCCGCGATCGTCGAGACGCTCGGCCTCTCGCGCAAATAGCGCCCACCCATTCTTCCGCATCCCGGCGCATCCCATACTGGGGTGGTCCAGGAGGGGCCCCCGGCCCCTCCTGGCCGCCGGAGGCATTTCTCCTTCCCTCTCCCCCTCCTTCTCCATAGTGCAAAAAAAAGTCCCGCCGGGGACCCGTTGGCTGGTGTTTGCCTCGGGGCGGCCGGCGGGCCTTGGGAAAAAGATCGGCAGGACATCCTCCCGGAAGGAGGGCAGGGACTTTGGGGCGGATGTCCTGCCGACGGACGGGGACGGGAGGGGTCGGTTCCCGCAATCCCCTGGCAGGTATTGTTAGGCGGCCTTTTCCTGGCGCGCGCCGAGTTCGTTGCGCACGACGTCCATGGGCACGACCAGGGGTTCGCGGAAGGAAAAGCCCTGGCTCTCGCCCCAGGCGGCGCTGTCGGCGGCGCGGCCGTCGTAGAGCACGTCTTCGAGGACCAGATATTCCCTTTCGCCGAGGATGCGGTCCCAGCACTGCACGAGGAACTGGAAGCGCTCCACGTCGCAGGCGCTCACGTTGCGCCAGGTCCAGGTCCGGGAGCACTGCTCGTCGTCGTAGCCGAGCAGGCAGACCTGGGCTTCGGGCCGGTCGAGCAGTTCCCGCTGCGTGAGCATGGTGGCGGCGGTGGCGATGTGGGCGGGGTCGAGGGCCACGGGCGCGCCGTCGATGCTGGCTTCGATGCGCGAATCGCGGGTCAGGCGCATGCCGCAGGTATTGTTGCCGTTGGCGCGCCACCACTCCAGGGAGTTGGTCTTGTAGAGATTCTCGCCGAGCATGCACACGCGGGCGGCGCTCTCGTTGTCCACGGGATGCAGGGCCAGATCGCAACACAGGCCGGTGATGGTCAGGGTCAGGTTCATATCGGTCCTCCTTGGAGTGGATTCGCTTTTGTTTGGGAAAAAAAGCACTTTTCGTGCCGTTTTGAACTTTCTTTTATTCAAGTGTGTTATCTGCTATTCCGTATCTTGTTGCGCGTTTGCGGACGACTTTTGCTTCCGTTAGCGTTGACCTCGCCCGAGGGGATGGGCACACTGACGCCGGATCACATTGCCGCCGGAGCCCGCATGAAGCGACCTTTTGATGTTTTCCCCGGAGACGACGCCAGCGCCTTTGCCCTGGAAAACGTGGCCGATGGCGTGTTCGCCGTGGATCGCGACTTCATCGTGCGCTACTGCAACCTGGCTGCGGGGGAGATCGCCCGCATGGACCCGGCGGACGCCGTGGGCCGCACCTGCCGCGAGGTGTTCGGCGTCTCCAACTGTCGCACGGTCTGCGTGCTGCGCCAGTGCATGGAGGAGGCCCGGCCCATCGCCAACCGCATCGTGACGCTCAAGCGCACGGGCTGCCCGGACGTGCCGGTGTGCGTGAGCGTCGCGCCCATCTGGGCCACGGGCGGCATGGTCATCGGCGGGGTGCAGATTTTTCGGGACCTCTCGGGCGGGGGATTCGTCAGCCGTTTGGCCGGGTTGCAGCCCCTCGACGACTTCGGCACCCGCGATCCGCATTTGTCCGAAATCGTGCGCATGCTGCCGCAGATCGCGCAGAGCGACTCCACGGTCCTGCTTCTTGGCGAATCGGGCACGGGCAAGGAAGTCTTCGCCCGGGCCATCCACAAGCTCTCCCAGCGAGGCGGGGGGCCGTTCGTCGCCGTCAACTGCGGCGCGCTGCCGGAGCAGCTCATGGAATCGGAGCTCTTCGGCTACAAATCCGGGGCCTTCACCGACGCGCGCAAGGACAAGCCCGGCCGTTTCGCCCTGGCCGATTCCGGCACGCTGCTTCTCGACGAGATCGGCGACCTGCCTTACGCCATGCAGGCGAAGATCCTGCGAGCGCTCCAGGAGCGCTCCTACGAGCCCTTGGGCGGCGTGGAAACCATTCCGGCCGACGTGCGCGTGATTGCCGCAACCAACCGCGACCTCGGCCGCATGGTGGCCGACGGCCAGTTCCGCCAGGACCTTTATTACCGTTTAAGCGTCGTGGTCATTCGCATTCCGCCCCTGCGCGAGCGCCCCGGCGACGTGCCGCTGCTCGTCGAGCGCGTGCTCGGGCGCTGCCGCGTGGCCCTGGCCAAGAAGATCGAATCCGTGAGCGCCGAGGCCATGGAGCGGCTCATGGCCCACGATTATCCGGGCAACATCCGGGAACTCGAAAACATCATCGAATACGCGGCCATCCTTTGCCAGGACCGCGTCATCGAGCCCTGCCATCTGCCCGAGCACCTGCGCGGCGAGGCTGGTTGCACCTACAAGCGGGGCCGGACCATGGCCGAGGTCCGTTTCCAGGCGGCTCAGGAATCCGTGGACCGCCACGGCGGCAACCGCAACGCCGCCTGCCGTGAACTGGGCATCTCCAAGGACACGCTGCGCCGCATTCTGGGGCGTTGCGATAAGGACGCGTAACGCGTCTTTTTCATATTTTTCTGGACGCATTTTGTGTCCAACAGTAGCAACCCTTTTCCCCTTCGAGGGGGCCCGGGGGAATCATTCCTCCGGGCATGGTCCGGGGCAGCGCCCCGGTTTTTCCTCTCTACAAGGACGCGTCATGGCCAAGGACAAGCAACGGGCGGACCAGCTCGTGTTCGAGCAGGGGCTGGCGGACACCAGGGAGCGTGCCAAGCGGCTGATCATGGCCGGGCTCGTGCGCGTGGCCGTGGACGGCCGGGAAACCGTGGTGGATAAGCCGGGCCGGATGTTTGTCGCCGGCACGGTCTTTTCCCTGGAGGCGGGGGAGCGGTACGTCAGCCGGGGCGGGGGCAAGCTCGAAACGGCGCTTGAGACGTTTGGCCTCGACGTTTCGGGTCTTGTCGCCCTGGACGCCGGCGCGTCCACGGGCGGGTTTACGGATTGCCTGCTTCAGCACGGCGCGGCGAAGGTCTACGCCGTGGACGTGGGCACGGCGCAGCTGCACGAGAAACTGCGGGCCGATGTGCGCGTGACATCCATGGAAAACGTCAACCTGCGTCATGCCCCGGCCGACCTGCTGCCCGAGCCCGTGGACCTCGTCGTGGCCGATTTGTCGTTTATCTCGCTCACCAAGGTGCTGCCGGCGCTTGTGCGGTTTTTAAAGCCCGGCGGGCTGGTCGTGACGCTGGTCAAGCCCCAGTTCGAGCTTTCGCCCGAGAAGGTGGGCAAGGGCGGCGTCGTGCGCGAGGAGGCTTTCCGCCAGGAGGCCATCGACAAGGTGACGGCTTTCGCCCGCGAGGAGCTCCGGCTCGCGCCGGGCGGCGTCGTGCCGTCCAAGGTCAAGGGCCCCAAGGGCAATCAGGAATATCTGGCGATGTTTCGCCTGGGCGGCTAGCCCGCCGCACTGCGCAGCCGCGCCAGCTCCTCCGACGGCGTCGCGCCGAACAGGCGCTTGAATTCCCGCGAAAACTGCGAGGCGCTCACGTAGCCCGCGCGCCGGCCGGCGTCGGCGGCCGTTGCGTCGGGCTCGGCCAGAAACGAACGCGCCTTATGCAGGCGCACGGCTTTCACGTATTGCAGCGGCGTCGTGGCCGTGACCGCGCGAAAGGCGTGGTGGAAGGTCGAAAGCCCCATGTGCGCCTCGCGGGCGAGCATCTCCACATCCAGCTCTTCCTTGAAATCCGCATGAATGCGCTTAAGCGCCCGGGAGACCGCGCGCAGGCGGCCGTTTTGCGCGGCCAGGGCGCGCAGGGTCGCCCCCTGCGGCCCGACCAGCACGCGGTAGAGTATCTCGCGCACGATGCCCGGCCCCAGGATGCGGGCTTCCCCCGGATCGCCGAGGCAGACCGCCAGCCGTGCCGCCGCATCGGCCAGGGCTTCGGTCATGGGCATGGCCCGCATGCCGATGGTCGAGGCCTGGTCGCCCGTTGCTTCGGACGCGACATCGGGCGTCGCCTCGGGCACGTCGTCCATCTCCAGGAGCAGTTCGCCGAGCATGGCCGGGTCCACGCGCACGGAGAGCCCGTAGAGCGGCGTGTCCGGCGCGGCGAACGTCTCGCAGGAAAAGGCCAGGGGCACGGAAACCACCCAGTAGTGGCCGGGGTCCAGGGCGTGGACCGTCTCGCCGACCACGGCGCGCTTGCTCCCCGTGGCCAGTATGACCACCGAAGGTTCGTAGAGCGCCGGGGCCAGGGGATAGTGGCGCAGAGCCCGGGCGTAGCGCACGCCGGGCAGCGCGGAATCGGAAAAGCCGTCGCACTTCGCCTGGGCCGCGAGCAGGGTGGCTAGGCGCTGCCGGGCGCATTCGGTCGGTTGCGTCATTCGTGCCGCTCCTTTCGGTTATCCTGCCGCAAAAGCGCGTCATGCGCAGCCGAAAATCCGGTATTTCGCAGGATCAGGCAAGTCGGCGACAGAAACGGGGCTTGGTGCCGGCCCCGGGACGCGCTAGGACTTTGCGGTGTGGCGCAGGCTGCTGCACCGCCATAACCTTACCAACAAGGAGTCGCGATCATGAGCATGGGCGTCAAGGAAGCCATTGCCGCGCGCCACAGCGTGCGCGCCTTCGCCAAGAAACCGTTGACCCAAGACGAGATTCACGAACTGCTGGAAGCGGCCCGCAACGCGCCGTCGAGCCTCAACACGCAGCCGTGGCGCTTCAAGGTGGTGACGGACGCGGCGGACATCGCCTGGTTCGGCACGAGCGAAGCCTCGCGCAAGCAGGGCTGGCTGGCGGGTACCGCGGCGATTTTCATCTGTTGCGCGGACCTCGCGCACTACGTGAAGGATTCGCAATCCGCGGCGTTTTTCTACCGCGACGGCAACATCATCACGGGCGAGCCCATGGACGGCATCGACGCCTATGTGGCGCGCGAGGCCGAGGCGGCGGAGCAGGCCAAGTTCGGCGCTTGCGCCATGAACACGGCCATTGCCGAGGCGTTCCTCATGCTGCGCGCCGTGGAGATGGGCCTTGGCACGTGCTGGGTGGGTATGTTCGACGAGGCGAACATCAAGGCGCGTTTCGCCATCCCCGAAGGCATGCGCATTGTGAACATCCTGGCCGTGGGCCATCCCGACGAGCCGGAGGTGTATCCGCGCAAGCGCAAGGCGATGGAAGAGATCGTGCTCAAATAACGGCGACAGGCCGGCGGCGGGTACCGCCGCCGGCCCCGCTTCGCCAAAGCTAACCCCTGCCTTGCCGCCTCCTGAAAGCGAATTCATGAAATGACCCCGTAATCCCGTCCCCCCTTTGCGCGAGCGGCCAAATACCGTACACTGCCGCGACGTTGCCCCATCCGGGGCCGATCACGGCCGCAGCAGCAAGGAGCGCCGCCCATGTCAGACCGCATCGCCGTCGCCGGCCTGTCCGTCGAAAAAATGCTCTACGATGTCATCGCCGGGGAAATCCTCCCCGCAACCGGCATCGCGCCCGAAGCTTTCTTCGCCTCCCTGGCCGACATCGTCGCCACGCTCGGGCCGAAAAACCGCGAACTGCTCGCCAAACGCGACGCCATGCAGGCCGCCATCGACGTCTGGCACAAGGAACGCGGCGAACAACCCCATGATCCCGAAGCCTACAAATGCTTCCTGGCCGGCATCGGCTACCTGCTCCCCGAAGGCCCGGATTTCGCCATAGAAACCGCCGATGTGGACCCGGAAATCGCCTCCATCCCCGGTCCCCAGCTCGTGGTGCCCATCACCAACGCGCGCTACGCCATAAACGCCGCCAACGCCCGCTACGGCAGCCTCTACGACGCGCTCTACGGCACGGACGTCATCCCCGAAACCGGAGACGCCGCCAAAGGGCCGGGTTACAACCCGGCGCGCGGCGCGGCCGTGGTCGCCTACGCCGCAAGCTTCCTGGACATGGCCGTGCCCCTGGCCTACGGCCGCCACGCCGACGTGACCGCGTATGCCGTCGCGGACGGCACGCTCACCGTTTCCTTTGCAAACGGCCAGACCACGGGTCTGGCCCGCCCCGAGCGCTTTGCCGGGCACGTGGGCGATTCCGCAGCGCCGACACAGGTGCTCCTTCGCAACAACGGCCTGCACATCGAACTCGTTTTCGACCGCAACCATCCCGTGGGCAAGGCCAGTCCCTCGGGCCTCAAGGACGTGCTGCTCGAAGCCGCCGTGACCACCATCCTCGACTGCGAGGATTCCGTGGCCGTGGTGGACGGCCCGGACAAGGCGCTGGCCTACCATAACCTGCTCGGGCTTTTCCGCGGCGACCTGACCGCCCGCTTCGACAAGGGCGGCAAGGCCGTGGACCGCGGGCTGGCCCCGGACCGCAGTTACGTCGCGCCGGACGGCGGGTCGCTCGTCCTGCCCGGGCGCAGCCTTCTTTTCGTACGCAACGTCGGCCACCTGATGACCACCGATGCGGTGCTGGACGCAAGCGGGGAGGAGATTCCCGAGGGCATGCTCGACGCCATGGCCACGGCCGTGGCCGGTCTGCACGATCTGCGCGGCCTGGGGCGGCTTCGCAACAGCCGCGCGGGCGCGGTCTACATCGTCAAGCCCAAGATGCACGGCCCCGAGGAGGTCGCTTTCGCCTGCACGCTTTTCGACCGCGTCGAGGACGCCCTGGGCATGGCGCGCAACACGCTCAAGATCGGTGTGATGGACGAGGAGCGGCGCACATCGCTCAATCTCAAGGAATGCGTGCGCGCGGCCAGGGCGCGCATCGTCTTCATCAACACCGGGTTCCTCGACCGCACGGGCGACGAGATCCACACCGTCATGGAGGCCGGCCCCGTGGTCGGCAAGGCCGCCATGCGCGCCGAGCCCTGGATGGCCGCCTACGAGGACGGCAACGTGGATGTGGGCCTTGCCTGCGGCTTTTCCGGCCGGGCGCAGATCGGCAAAGGCATGTGGGCCAAGCCGGACAAGATGGCCGAAATGGTCGCGACCAAGGTCGAGCATCCCCGGGCCGGGGCCAACTGCGCCTGGGTCCCTTCGCCCACGGCCGCGACGCTGCACGCCATGCACTACCACGCCGTGGACGTTTTCGACCGCCAGCGCGAAATCGCCGGCCGCGTGCGCGCCGACCGCGAAAAGCTGCTCATCCCGCCGCTTCTGGGCGAAGCGCGGCCCACGCCGGACGACGTCCTGCACGAGCTCGAAACCAACGCCCAGAGCATCCTCGGCTATGTCTCGCGCTGGGTGGACCAGGGCATCGGCTGCTCCAAGGTGCCGGACCTTGCCGACGTCGGCCTCATGGAAGACCGGGCGACACTGCGCATCTCCAGCCAGCACATCGCCAACTGGCTGCGCCACGGCCTATGCGACGCAGGGCAGGTGCGCGAGGTGCTTGCGCGCATGGCCGCCGTGGTGGACCGGCAAAACGCCCTGGACCCGGCCTACCGGCCCATGGCCACGGATTTGCAGGCAAGCGTCGCTTTCGCCGCCGCCTGCGACCTCATTTTTGCCGGCCGCGAGCAGCCGAGCGGCTACACCGAACCCATCCTGCACGCCCGCCGGCGGCAGGCCAAGGCCCGGGGCTAAGGTCGCGCCCGGGAAGCGGAGGAATATGACGTGATGCTGCCGTCGCATTGGGTGAAGATCGGGCTGATGCTTTTGGCGTTCGTCCTGGCCACGCCGCACATGGGCGCGCTGCATGCCTCCTCGGAAGGCGGCCACGGCGGCGATTCCAAGAAAAGCGAGAAGAAGGGCGAGGGTAAGGACGCGAAAAAGCCCGAGAACGGGGCCATCGTCATCGGCCCGCTCACGGTCAACATCCTGAGCAACAAGGGATTCCGCTTCCTGCGCCTGTCCATGCTCGTGCAGTGCGAGGACAATGCGGCGGCCGAGCGCATCACCCTGCCGGACGCCCGGCAGGATCTGATTTTCCGACTCTCCGGCAAACTCGCCGAGGATCTGCTGACCAATGCCGGCAAGATGGCCCTGCGCCAGGAACTGATCGAGCTTTTCAACAAGTACGCGGGCGCGGGCAAAGTGAAAAACATCTACTTCCAGGAATTCGTCTTTCAATAAGGCGGGTTGTGGAACCGGCTGCGTGCATGCCGCCATGACCGCAGCGGGAAGGGACAACACCGTGTTCGAAGCCATCACGCCGGCCATGGCCGCGCGCATGCAGGCGCTTGAGGCCATGGACGCCGCGGACCGCTCCGACGGCACGCCGCACGGAAAGCGGCTGCGCCAGATTCCCCCCGAAACCGGCCGGTTCCTGGCCATACTGGCCGCATCCGCGCCCGCAGGGAACCTCGTCGAAGTGGGCACGAGCGCCGGGTATTCCGCGCTGTGGCTGTCGCTTGCCTGCCGGGCGCGCGGCGGCGTGCTGACGAGCATCGACCGCGACCCGGACAAGCTCGTCCTGGCCGAGGAGACCTTGCACCTTGCCGGCTGCACCGAGGCGGTGCGGCTCGTGCGCGGCGACGCCCTGGAGGCGCTCGCCGCCATGCGCGACATCGCCTTCGCCTTCGTCGACGCCAACCGCGACGTGCTGTGGCCCTGCGCCGCGCTGCTCGTCGAACGCCTGGTTCCCGGCGGCATCCTGACGGCGGACAACGTCATCAGCCACGCCCACGAGATTCCCGGCGTGGTGGAGCGCCTCCTGGCCGACCCCAGGCTCGACGGCGTGGTCGTGCCCATCGGTTCGGGCGTGCTGCTGGCCAGGCGTCGCGCGTAAGACCGGCTCTCGTCGCCAAGGCGTCACGCATGCGCCGGGGGCGTGGCTTGGCGGGCCCTTCGTCCGTGTGCTAGCCTGTGCGGCGCGACGGGATTTAGGAAGACTGCAAGCGGAGGTGACGATGGGCGATCTGGCGAAATACTTCCTGCTCACGGCGCTGCTTGCGTGCAGCATGCTGCTTTCAGACGCGGGCCCCTGCTTTTCGCGCACCGAGGAACCGGCCCCGGTCATGGTGCTGGCGGCCGCGCCGACCAAGCACGTGATCAAGGCCGGCGACACATTAAACGCCCTGGCCATGCACTACGGCGTGCCGGCCGCCGCCATCCTGAGGGCCAATCCCGGGCTCGACGCCTCACGCCTGCAACTGGGCAAGGCCATCGTCATCCCGCTCCGGGGGCAGGCCGCACAGGCTCCCGCTGCGGTCGCGCCGCCGGCCGAGGAGCAACCCCCGCAGCCTACGGCCGAAAAGGTCCCAGGCATCGAGCTGCGTCCCCAGTCCGCGCCCCAGGCCACCCAGCCCCTGCCCGGCAGCGGGATCAGGGAGCACGACCTGCCCGCGACCGCCGCCAAGCCGACAGCCACACCGCTCCCGGCCGCTTCCGCCAAAGCCGCGCCCGCGCCATCCCAGCCGGCGCAACCACCCGTCGCCGCCGCAAATGGCGACGCCTCGGCCCTGGACAAAGCCGCTGCGGCTCTGAAGGAAAACGCGGCGGCCGCCGTGCCCGTGGCCGTGGAGAAGGTCGGCGGACGCACGCGCCTCGCCGTGGGCGGCCAGGCCTTCTTCGCCGACCAGATGGTGCCCTGGGCTTTGTCCCTGGGCAGCCGGCTTGTCTCGGGGCTGCTGCTCTTTTTCGCTGGCCTCTGGGTCGCCGGCCGGCTGACGGCGCTGCTGTCGCGGATCATGCGTCGGCGAAACGTCCCGTCCGAGATCGTATCCTTCGTGGCCAGCCTCGTGCGCTATGGCCTTTACCTCGTCGTGCTCATCGCCGCCTTGGGCCAGCTCGGGCTCAACGTCAGTTCGCTGCTCGCGCTTTTCGGCGCGGCTGGCCTCGCCCTCAGCCTCGCGCTCAAGGACACGCTTTCGAACTTCGCTTCGGGCGTGATGCTGCTGCTTTTCAGATTTTTCCGCGTAGGCGACCGGGTCAACGTGCCCGGCGCGGCCGGCGCTTCGGGCGTTGTCGCGTCCATCGACGTCTTCAATACGGTCATCCGCTCGGACACGGGCGACGTCATCATCGTGCCCAACTCCAAAATCGTGGGCAACGTGATCGTGGTCACGGCCGCAAACGGAACGCCGCCGAAAGGATAGCGTCGCGCGACCGAGAGCTTCCGGAGCGTTCCCGTGTTTTCTCCCCCCTTTCGGGAGGTCCAGGAGGGGCCGTCGCCCCTCCTGGCCGCCGGAGGCCTCTTCCTCTCTCTTCTCCCTTTCCCCCTACGCCAAACGCAGGCGGCCGGCGTCGAGGCGGTAGACGCTCTGGATTTCCGGGATCACGTCGCCGCGGCGGTGCACAGCCGCGATGACCGTGACGCCGCTTCGCGCCGCGGCCGACACCGCTTCCATGGCCAGCCGCCGCGACGGACCGTCGAGACCGGAGAAGGGTTCGTCGAGGAGCAGCAGGCGCGGTTCGCCGACCATGGCCCGGGCCAGGAACAGCCGCCGCGTCTGGCCGGCGGAGAGCCGCCCCAGCCGGCGTGCGGCAAGGTCGGCCACTCCGAAATATTCCATCCAGCGCCTGGCCGCCGCGAAATCGGCGGAAGAAGGTTCCGCGTAGATTCCCATGGTGGCGGCGATGCCGGAAGTCACGAGTTCCAGGGCGGAAAGGTCCTTGTCGTAATCCGCTTCCAGCTCGAAGGAGACCATGCCGATGCGCCGGCGGATCTCGCGCAGGTCCGTGAACCCTTCCGGCGCGGCAAGCCCCGGCCGCAGGGCCCGGCCGCCGAGCGCCGGGTGGTGTTCGCCGGCGATGAGCTTAAGCAGCGTGGACTTGCCCGCGCCGTTGGCCCCGAACACGGCCATGTGCCCGCCCGGGGAAACCGTCAGGCAGATGTCCTTGAGAATTTCCCTGCGCGCCAGAAAGACCGTGGCGTGCTCGAGCACGACCAGCGGCAGGCCCTGCCGGGGGACGTCCGCGGCCGGGGGCGTCGCGGCCTGTTCCCGGACCGGGCCGTCCATGGCCTTGCGGTAGCGCGCGAGTACGGCCGCGGCCGGCCCGGCGTCGATGATCCGGCCGCCGGCCAGGGTGATGCCCTTGGCTTCTCCGGGCGGCAGGGATGCGCCCTGGTGGCTGGTGAGCACGATGGCCGCGCCGTCGGCGGAGGCCTTTTCCACGGCGCGCGCGGCCGCTTCCTGCGCCGCGTCGTCCAGGCCGTCGAGGAATTCGTCGAGAAATAGGACCAGTGGCCGTGTAGCCAGGGCGCGGGCCAGGAGCACGGCGCGCAACTGGCCGTTGGAAAGCGCTTCCACGGGCGTGTCCAGTAGGTGCGCGATGCCGAGCAGGTCCGTGACCTTGGCCAGTTGCGCAAGCTCCCCGGGGCTGGGCTTGCCCTGGATGTAGACGGCGTCGCGCATACCGGCGAGGATCACGCTGCGCGCCGGCAACGGCGCGCACAGGCGTTTGGTCGCGCGCTGGATTTCCGGGGAGACGATGCCGCAGCGCTCGCGCACGCCGATGGGCGAGGCCCGGCCGGGGCCGTCGTCGGCGACGTAGGCGCGCACGCCCCGTCCGTCGTCGTCGGGCCAGATGTCGCCGCGCAGAAGCCGCAGCAGGGTGGATTTGCCGGAACCGTTGCCGCCGAGCACAAGCAGGCGCTCGCCCGGACCGAGCGTCAGGCTCGCGTCCGCGAGCGCGGGCCGGCCGGAAAAGGAGACACAGGCGTTTTCAAGGGTGATGCGTAATGTGGGTATAGCCATAAGGAGGGAACAAAAAACGGGCCTCTCGGGAGAGGCCCGTTTCGAAAGTCAGAAGTTGAGACACGTTAGAGCAATCCGGCCTCGCTGAGCACGGTTTTGAGCTTTTCGCGGTTCGCGGGCGCGAGCGGCACCATGGGCAGGCGCACCTCGAACGGGAAGCGGCCCATCATGGCCAGGGCTTCCTTGGTCGGGGCCGGGTTGGTCTCGAGGAAGGCGGCCCGGTACAGGGGGCTCATGGCGTAGTGCAGGGCCTTGGCCTTGGTCAGGTCGCCGGAGAGCGCGGCGTCGCACATCGCGGCCATTTTGCCCGGTACGAAGTTGGAGACCACCGAGATGACGCCGCGGCCGCCGATGGTCATGGTGGGCAGGGCCGTGAAGTCGTCGCCGGAGAGCACCATGAAGTCCTCGCCGCAGAATTCCAGCACCCGCGACACCTGGTTCAGGTCGCCCGTGGCCTCCTTGACGCCGACCACCTGCGGGATCTCCTTTTTGAGGATCGCCAGCGTTTCGGGCAGGAGGTTGACGGCCGTGCGGCTCGGCACGTTGTAGACGATCAGGGGAAAGTCCACCTTTTCGCCGATGGCCTTGAAATGGGCGACCAGGCCGGCCTGCGTCGGTTTGTTGTAGTAGGGAGTGATGAGAAGCGCGCCGTCGGCTTTGGCTTTTTGGGCGTCCTTGGTCAGCTCGATGGCTTCGCGGGTATTGTTGGAACCCGCGCCGGCGAGGACCGGGACGCGGCCTTTGACCTGGTCCACGCAGATACGGATGACCCGTTTGTGCTCCTCGTGGGAGAGCGTGGCCGATTCGCCCGTGGTGCCGCAGGGGACGAGCCCGTGGATGCCCTGCTCGATCTGCCATTCGATGAAGGCGCGGAAGGCCTCTTCATCGACTTCGCCGTTTCGAAAGGGCGTCACCAATGCCGTGATTGCGCCTCGAAACTCCATACAGTCCTCCTTGGAAGAATAAACCCCCTCATCCCCTAGAATGTTTTCGCCCGCCAGGCAAGTGCGTCGCGTGAGAAATACTCGGGAAAATCAGCACGATCAGCCGGAAGGGCGCAACCGGCGGGCGGCCTTGCCTGGTCCCTGGCCTTGGAGTAGATTTGCTGGCGACACGTCTTGCCGCCGCGGAAGTCCCCTCCCGGCGGCGCGGAAAAGGAACGTCCCATGGCCAAGGCCACCCGGGCGACCCAGGCCCTGGCCAAGGCCGGCGTCG
This sequence comes from Pseudomonadota bacterium, assembly GCA_023399375.1. GTDB lineage: Bacteria > Desulfobacterota > Desulfovibrionia > Desulfovibrionales > Desulfovibrionaceae > Solidesulfovibrio. Next base: position 29,615 of record JAEWPX010000084.1, read on the forward strand.
CCTTCACCGTTGTCGAATACGCCTACGAAGCCGGTGCGGACCGCATCGGCCTGCACGCCGCCGCGGCCATCGGCGAAGAACCGTCGCGGGTGCTCAAGACGCTCATGGTCAGCGTGGACGGCAAGCCCGCCTGCGCCGTGATTCCGTCCGACGGCGAACTGTCCATGAAGCGTGTGGCCGCGGCGTTCGGCGGCAAGACGGCGGCCATGCTGCCCTCGGCCGAGGCCGAAAAGGTCACGGGCTACCACGTCGGCGGCATCAGCCCCTTCGGCCAGCGCAAGGCCGTGCCCACGGCCATGGAAGAGGCGGCGCTTGCCGAACCCCACGTCATCATCAACGCCGGCCAGCGCGGGGTGATGGTGCGGCTGTCCCCGGCCGACGCCAGACGGGTGCTTGCGGCCGTCGCCGCGCCGCTTCTGGCCTGAAGCCGCAGCCACCGCAACCCGCCAAGGAGTCCGCCATGCCCCGACGCACGCTATCCCTGCCGCTTACGCTCGCGGCCGTCGCCTGTTTCGCGGCCACGGCGGCGGGCCAGGTGACGGCACGTTTCGGCCCGGACGGCGTCTGGTCCCTGCCAGAGGCGGCCTGGACCGCCTGCCTCAAGCAGAACGCCGACGCCACCGGCTGTCTGGCCTCGCTCATGCGCGACGGCGGAGCCTCGCCGCAGGCCCTCGAAATCAATACGTTGCTCGACGGCGAAGGTTACATGGCCGCGTTTCGCGAAACGGGCCGGGTGGACGTGGCCGAGGTGACCTTTCCGCTGCGGGCCAATTCCAACGAGGTGGCCTACCTCGTCAACGGCGAGCCGCCGCTCGTTTCCAGCGAGCTCGATGCGGACATCCCGGGCCTTGCGGCCAATGCCCAATACGCCGCCATCAAAAAAGCCCTTCCCGACGTCATGACCTGGCCCGTGGGCGAGGGGCCGCGCGCCGTGGAGGCGTTGGCGGACGGCGGCCAAGGCTTCGCCTTCGCCTATGCGCTCCTGAACGGCTGCCATGCCTGCGAGGTGCTCGGGCACGTGGCGGTCTCTTTCGATTTCGGCCCGGACGGGACGTTCCATGGGCAGCGCCTCGTTTCCGTGGAGTCCGCGCCCTAGGCGCCGGGCCTTGTCGCTTCCTCCATGAGCACGCCCCGGGACATCCTCAAGCAGGTCTTCGGCTACGATCGCTTTCGCGGCCCCCAGCAGGAGGTCATCGACCACGTTTGCGCGGGCGGCGACGCGCTGGTCGTCATGCCGACAGGCGGCGGCAAGTCGCTGTGCTACCAGATTCCGGCATTGCTTTTGCCGGGCACGGCCGTGGTCGTTTCACCGCTGATTGCGCTCATGCGCGATCAGGTCCGCGCGCTCGAAGCCCTGGGCGTGGCCGCGGCCGCGCTCCATTCCGGCCTTGGCGTGGGCGAGGCGCGGGAGGTGACGGCGCGTCTGGCTTCCGGCCGTCTGGACATCCTTTACGCCGCTCCGGAGCGGGTGATGACCCCGGCCTTCGCCGCGCTGCTCGAATCCGTTCCCCTGGCGCTTTTTGCCATCGACGAGGCGCACTGCGTTTCGCAGTGGGGGCACGAATTCCGGCCGGAATACCTGCAACTGGCGCAGCTTGCCGCGCGCTTTCCGGGCACGCCGCGTCTGGCGCTGACGGCCACGGCCGACGGCCCCACGCGCGACGACATCCTCGTGCGTCTGGAACTGCGCAGCGCGCGCGTCTTCGCCACGGGCTTCGACCGGCCCAACATCCGCTACCGCGTCGAGGCCAAGGACCACCCGCGCCGGCGGCTCCTGCGTTTTATCCAGGACGAGCACCCCGGCCAGTCGGGCATCGTCTACCGGCTGTCGCGGCGCAAGGTCGAGGATCTGGCGCAGTGGCTGACGGCGCACGGCGTGCCCTCGCTGGCCTACCACGCCGGCCTTTCCGCCGCCGAGCGGGACGCGCGCCAGGACCGCTTCATGCGCGAGGAGGGGCTGGTCATGGCCGCCACGGTCGCCTTCGGCATGGGCGTGGACAAGCCCGACGTGCGCTTCGTCGCCCATCTCGACCCGCCCAAGAGCCTCGAGGCCTACCACCAGGAAACGGGCAGGGCCGGGCGCGACGGCGAGCCGGCCGAGGCGCTGCTGCTCCACGCGCCGGCCGATTTCGTGGCCCTGCGCTACCTCATCGACCCCGAGGGCACGGGTGAAGGCCGCCGTCGCGTGGAGCTCTCCAAGCTCGACGCCATGGCCGGCTACTGCGAATGCGACGCATGCCGCCGTGGCGTGCTGCTCGGCTACTTCGGCCAGGCCCTCGAGGCGCCCTGCGGCAACTGCGACATCTGCCTCGACCCGCAGCCGGCCGTTGACACCACCGTTCCCGCGCAAAAGGCCCTGTCGTGCGTGTTCCGCACGGGCCAGCGCTTCGGCGCCGGACATATCGTCGACGTGCTGCTCGGCAAGCCCACGACCCGGGCCGTGACGCTCGGCCATACCGAGCTTTCCACCTTCGGCATCGGCGCGGAACTCACGAAGGACCAGTGGAAGGCGCTCATGCGCCGCCTGGCGGCGATGGGCGCGCTTGCGCCCCATCCCGAAGGCCATGGCGGGTTGGTGCTGACGCCCGCGGCCTGGGACATCCTGAAGGGCCGGCGGGAATTTGCCATGCGCCTGCCCGAAGCGGCGGTGAAGACGCCGGGCGGGCGGTCGCGGCGGCGGGAAGCGGGGCCGCTCCAGGACTGGATCCGCGAGGCGCTGCCGACGCCAGACGATTTGGCGCTCTGGGAGGCGCTTCGCGCCTGGCGGGCGCAGACGGCCCGGGAGGCGGGCGTGCCGCCCTATGTGGTCTTCCAGGACCGCACCCTGGTCGCCGTGGCCGCGGCCAAGCCCGAAACCGCCCAGGCCCTGGCCGATCTGCCGGGCATGGGCCGGGCCAAGCTCGAAAAATACGGCCACGAACTGCTGGCGATCCTGGACACGCACTGCGCCGCACACGGCCGCCGGGTGTCGGACGTCGCCATCGAACCGGCCGAGGCCGTGTCCCGCCGCGAGGCCCGGGAAAAGGCCCCGAGCGCCACGGCTGCCGAGAGCCTGCGCCTTTTGCGCGAATGCGGCACGGCCGAGGAAGTGGCGGCGCAGCGGGGGCTTGCGTTGACCACGGTGCATGGCCATCTGCTTTTCTTCGTGCGCCGGGGCGAGCTTGCCGCGCGCGAGGCCGCCGGGCTTGACGCGGCCACGGCGGCGCGCGCCGAAGAGGTCATCCTGGATGCGCGCCGCGCCAGAACCATGGGCCTGACGCCAGTGTACGACGCCCTGGGCGGGGAGGTCTCCTACGACGCCCTGCGCCATCTGGAAGCAGGCCTCTGGGCCGATGGCCGCCTGGGCGACGGCCGCTGACCGCGCCCCTGCCGCCAATGAAAAAACGCCGGCCCGGACAGCGCGTCCGGGCCGGCGTTTTACTTGCGCGGATTCCCGCGACGGCGGTTAGCCGAAGAGCTTCTTCTTGCCTTCGATCAGCTCCGTCACCACGCTCGGATCGGCCAGCGTCGAGGTATCGCCCAGGCTCTCCACCTCGTTGGAGGCGATCTTGCGCAGGATGCGCCGCATGATCTTGCCGCTTCGTGTCTTGGGCAGCCCCGGCGCGAACTGGATGACCTCGGGCGCGGCGATGGGGCCGATCTCCTTGCGCACGTGCATCTTGAGGGCCTTGAGGAGGTCGTCGTTCTCCTCGTAGCCGGCCTTGAGCGTCACGTAGGCGTAGATGCTCTGGCCCTTGATGTCGTGGGGCATGCCGACCACGGCCGCCTCGGCCACGGTCGGGTGGGAAACGAGCGCCGACTCGATCTCGGCCGTGCCCATGCGGTGGCCGGAGACGTTTATTACGTCGTCCACGCGGCCCATGATCCAGAAATAGCCGTCCGCGTCGCGGCGCGCGCCGTCGCCGGATTCGTAGCAGCCCTTGAAGCCGGTGAAGTACTGCTGCTTGAAGCGCTCGGGCGCGCCCCAGATGCCGCGCAGCATGCCCGGCCAGGGCTTGCGGATGACCAGGAACCCGCCCTGGCCCGCCGGCACTTCCTTGTTGTCCTTGTCCACGATGACGGGATCGACGCCGGGCAGGGGCAGGGAGGCCGAGCCGGGCTTCAAATCCGTGGCGTAGGGCAGGGGGGAGATCATGAGGCCGCCGGTCTCGGTCTGCCACCAGGTATCGACGATGGGCAGTTTTCCGTGGCCGATGTGCTCGTGATACCACATCCAGGCTTCGGGGTTGATGGGCTCGCCCACGGAGCCGAGGATACGAAGCGAGCTGAGGTCGTGCTTTTGCGTCCAGGCCGGCCCCGAGCGCATGAGCGAGCGGACGACGGTCGGCGCGGTGTAGAAGATGTTGACCTTGAACTTCTCGCAGATCTGCCAGAAGCGGTCCGGGGCCGGGTAGGTGGGCACGCTTTCGAACATGAGCGAGGTCGCGCCAAGGGCCAGCGGCCCGTAGACGATGTAGGAGTGCCCGGTGATCCAGCCGATGTCCGCCGTGCACCAGTGGATGTCGTCGTCGTGAAGGTCGAACACGAGCTGGCTCGTGTGCGCGGCGTAGGTCAGGTAGCCGCCGGTCGTGTGATAGACGCCCTTGGGCTTGCCCGTGGAGCCGGAGGTGTAGAGGATAAAAAGCACGTCCTCGGCGTCCATGGGCTCGGGCTCGCAGCAGCCCTGGACGTCGTGGTCGCACATCACGTCATGCCACCAGAGGTCCCGGCCGGGCAGCATCTCCACGTCGTTGCCGGCGTGGCGCACGACCACGACCTTCTCGACGCTGGCGCATTCCTTGACGGCCTCGTCGGCGTTGGGCTTGAGCGGGATGGTCTTGCCCGAGCGGATGACCGCGTCGCTGACGACCAGGATTTTCGATTCGCAGTCGTTGACGCGGTCGCGCAGGCTGCCCGCGGAAAAGCCGGCGAAGACGATGCTGTGCGGCGCGCCGATGCGGGCGCAGGCGAGCATGGCGATGGCGAGTTCCGGGATCATGGGCAGGTAGAGGCTGACGCGGTCGCCTTTTTTCACGCCCATCTTGCGCAGCACGTTGGCGAAGCGGCAGACCTCGTCGTGGAGCATCTGGTAGGTGTAGGTGCGCACCTGGCCGTCGTCCTCGCCCTGCCAGATGAGCGCGGCCTTGTTGCGCCGGCCGTCGGTCAGGTGGCGGTCCAGGCAGTTGTAGGTGGCGTTGAGCTTGCCGCCGGCGAACCATTTGATCTCCGGCTTGTCGAAGTCGTATTCCAGCACCTTGTCCCAGGGTTTGAACCAGGTGAGCAGCTCGCTTGCACGGTCGCCCCAATAGCCGTCCGGGTCCTCGATGGAACGCTTGTAGATGGCGTTGTATTCCTCGATGCTCTTGACGTGGGCGCGGTCGCGGCCTTCGACGGGCGGTTCGTAACAGCGGTTTTCGTGCATGAGGCTTTCAATGTTGTCGGCGATCATGGTTTCCCCCGGTGTTGGGATGTTGGGTCGATGTCAGGCGGACCTTGCCGCAATCGGGCCGGCCCGGCCAGGAATTTTCGGTAAATGGCGGCTCGAAATCCATAAACCCATAGGGAAGGATCGCAAAGGCCGTTTATCGAGGAATTGACGCCGTTCATCGAAAGCGCCGTCTGCGCGCGGCGCGGCGTCGGTGTGCGGAGGTTCTCGGGACACGCGTCGCCATGACGCATCGCGCATCCCTCTTGGCGTTCCCCCAGCCTTCCCCCCTTTCGGGGTGGTCCAGGAG
>JAEWPX010000106.1 GCA_023399375.1 Pseudomonadota bacterium
CGTGAAATTGCGCACAAAGGCTTTCTGCCCGCGCGGGCGGGTTTTATGACAAGAGTCGGTAAACCGCCAACCTGGAGGATGCCATGAGCTACTTCACCGAAGCCGACCTCCCTGTTTCCATCGACCACGAGGAGATGGTGACCCTGGAAGACGGGACCACCATCCGTTTCGAGACCAATGGCGAGGCCAAAGACCTGTACGTGGGCGATTCCTTCACGCCGACGAGCCAGTTGTTCCCGGGCTGCGACTATTTTGTCGATTCCGGCGACAAGCACTTCAAAATTGTCGCCGAGTTCGACGACAAGATCACGGTCTCCAAGGAATAGCCTCCTCTTGAAAAAAGGAAAGGCCGCGAGCGTCGCTTGCGGCCTTTTTTATTTGGGTCATGGCGGAACCCTCGCCGCCCCGTGTGGGGCTCGTTTTAATCCTGGTCGGCTTCCGCCTCTTCGGCCAGGCTCAGATGGTCCAGGATCAGGCCGTAAAATCCAATGCCGTCGGCGGTCTGATGCTGCCAGCCCAGATGATTGCCGCAATGGGCGCAAACGCCCATGCGCCACTCGCCGTCGCTGCCGCCGGAGAAATCCAGGGCGAAATGACCGACCGGCACGCAGCCCGGAGCCAGGGAAAACATGCCGATTTCCTGTTCCAGGCCGTGGGGGCCGGGCACAAGGTGGCGGTGGGAGCCGGCCACGGCGATGCGCTGGCTCGCGCGGGTCACGTCAGCGCCGCACTGGGCGCAGACGAAGCGGTCGCCGAACGCCAGCTCCGTGTTGGTGAGCACGGGTTTTTCGCGAAGTTCAAGGGTTTCGCCGTCTTCGTTCCAGGCGACGGTGATGGGCGGATTGGTCGCGATAAGTGTCAGATGTCTGTCCATGGGGTCCTCCCCGGCCGCATCGTGCCCGCTGCCATTGGGTTTCGGTGGGAGGGGCGGCGCGGGCGGCGGCAGTATTCATACTTTTTTAGTCTTGTTTCAGGTAGCCATGATCCCACCGTTGACAAGGTCCAAGCAATATTGATGCCATAAAATGTTTGCCGGTTCGGGGGAGTGGGAGGCGTACGCCGACACGTGCCTCAAGGTGCGCCATGCCGCATCAGGACATGGCCGGCAGGGCGCTGGGCAGTCCGGCACAGGCGTTGCGCGCCCGGCATTTTTTCGGGAACGGCGGATGCTGCGAAGCGAGGAGGGCGCACCGCAGGGCGCGGCGTGGACTGGCGCAGGGGCGGTTGCGCTGCGCCCGCAATGGCGGTGCAAAGCGGGCGCAGGGGGGATGGGCCTAGCGGGGATCGTTCTCGGGGCTTTCCGGCTGGGCCTTGAGCCTGTCGAGGATGAGGGTGAAAAAGCCCAGGCCCTTGGACGAGAGGTAGTACCAGCCGAGGTGCGCGCCGCAGGTGGCGCAAAACGCGGTCTGCCACAACCCGTCGTCCTCGCCGGAGAAGTCGAGTTTGAAATGGCCGATGACCCGGCAGCCTGGGGCCAGGGAAAAGCAGCCGACTTCCTCTTCCACGCCGTTGCCCGCCGGGAAATAGTGGCGGTGGCGGCCACCCACGGCGATGCGCATGATGGCCTGCGTCACTTCGACGTCGCAGGCGGCGCAGGCGATGCGGTCGGCGTTTGCCAGCTCGGGATTGTCGAAGACCGGCGCAGGTTTGTGTTCGAGGATCAGGTCATCTGCCGTATTTTCGGTAAACAAGTCAGCAAAGGCGTACACGGAAGGCTCCCTGGATCGGGGGTAAGACAGCCGGCCCATTTGTCGTTTGCATTTCTGCCAAAAGATGCTATGCTATTTAGTTCGTCAAGTTAAAAAAAGCACGTTCTCTTGGCGCTCCCCGTCACACGCGGCCTGTGGCGCGCGGGCCTCGCGTCGCATCTCCCTGCCGGTGCTACCCATCCGTGCCGCCTCCCGCACCCGACCCGGCCACGAGGCGGTCGAGGAGCAGCCCGAAAAAAGTCCCTCCCGCGGCCCGTTCATAGCGCCAGCCCAGGTGCGCGCCGCACGCGCCGCACACCGCGACCTGCCAGCGCGTGCCCGCAAACCACGTGAACGCGTCGCTTGGCTGTCCCATGAGCGCGCAGCCCGGCGCGGCCGCGAAGCATCCTAAGGCAAAGACCATGCCGTATGGGTTGGCGAACACGTGCCTGTGGGAACCTGCCACGGCAATGCGCCACGCCGTGTGCGTCACCGCATGCCGGCAGGCGGCGCAGCGCAAAACGGTATTCGGTTCGCCTTCCTGCGCCCGCGCACCCGGGATCGGCGCCTCCCCGGCCCGCGGTGTCCCGTCCGGGCCCTGCGGCGCTTCGCGGCCGCGCCAGCCAGGCGGCGCGAAAAATCCTTGCCGGCTCTGATTTACATTCACCTCGGGGTGGTTATACCTTGCCATCCAGGTCGAAAGCGCCGCGCGGCAGGTCGCCGCGCGCCAAATCCGGCGGCCCGGCATAATGTTTCCCATGCGCCAATACATCGGTCACCTCTCGATAAGCGATCCTCTGCAAGGCTATCTGCGCGACGCCATCCTGCCCCAGCTTGCCGCGTCCGAGCGCGAACCCCGTTGGCGTGTGTTTCGCGTCTCCGCCGTAAGCGACGTCTACCTCTACGAGGACAAATGGACCGGTTGCCGGGTGGTCGGCAAGTTCTACGCGCGCGCCCGGGGCTTAAACGGCAGCAACGCCCCCCAGTCCGCCCAGCACGAATACGATGGCCTGGCCTACCTGCGAAGCCTTGGCTTCGACGCGCCGCCGGACTACGTCGCCCGGCCGCTCGGCGTCAACGCGGCCCTCGGCGACCTGCTCGTCACCGAACTCGCGCCCGGCGAGCAGCTCGACGGCGTCATCGAGGACGCCCTGCGCGCCGGGCGCGGTGAACGCCTCTACCGCAAGCTCGGCGGCCTGGCCCGCTTTCTGGCCAGGTTGCACAACCGCGTCGCGGGTCCCGAGCGTGTGGATTTCGCCCCGACCCAGGGCTACTTCGAGCGCGTGGTGGGCCACCTTGCCGCCCACTGCGGCCTGACGCCCCGGCGCGCCGAACGCTTGCTCGCCCTGGGGCACGCCTACGCCGCCAAGCCCGCCTACTGGCAGGACCTGCGCGTACTCGTCCACGGCGACGCCACGCCATCCAACTTCCTGTTCGGCCGCGACCAGGACGTCTTCGTCATCGACCTCGAGCGCATGCACCGCGATGACCGCGTCTACGACGTGGGCCGGCTGTGCGGCGAGCTCAAGCACTGTTTCCTGCGCGCAACCGGCGACCCGGCCCGGGCCGAGCCCTACATCGGCCATTTCCTTTGGGAATACGCCGGGCATTTTCCCGACCGGGAACCGACCTTCGCCGCGGTCACGGCCCGGTTGCCGTTCCACATGGGCCTGACTCTCCTGCGCATCGCCCGCAACACCTGGCTCGACGAAGCCTACCGCCGCCGGCTCGTCCACGAGGCCAAGGCCATACTCGCCGGAGGCTTGCAATGAATGTCCGGGGCATCCTGTTTGACCTCAACGGCACGCTGATCGACATCAACACCGACGAGGGCAACGAACAGATCTACCGTTCCATCAGCCACCTGCTCAAGTATTACGGCATCCGCACCAGCCGGGGCGACGTGCGCGAGGGCTACTACCAGATCCTCAAGGACCAGCGCCGCCGCAACGGGGAGGCCTTTCCCGAGTTCGACGCCGTGGCCGTGTGGCGCGAGTTCGTCGCGACCCGCGCCGCGCGCTCGGGCGCGTCCATCCCAAAGAACAAGCTGGCCGTGCTGCCGCATTTCCTGGCCGAGCTCTACCGGGGCATTTCGCTCAATCGTCTGGAGCTCTACGCCGAAGTGCGCGAAGTCCTCGACGAATTGCGGCCGCGCTACCGTCTGGGAGCCCTCAGCGACGCCCAAAGCGCCTGGGCCGTGCCGGAAATGCGCATGGTGGGCCTTGGCGACTACTTTTTCCCTGTCATCGTCTCCGGCGACTTCGGCTACCGCAAGCCCGACCAGCGGCTCTTCGCCACGGCGCTAAAGCGCATGCACCTGCCCGCCGAGGAGGTGGTCTTCGTCGGCAACGACATGTACCGCGATATTTACGGCGCGCGCCAGGCGGGCCTGCGCACCGTCTTTTTCGCCACGGGCCAGGGCCAGCAGGCCATGGAAGGCGTCGAAGCCCACTACAACATCTACCGTTTCGCCGAACTGCGCAACGCCATTCGGTTTTTCGAGCAAGAGTAGCGGCGTGGGGCGGGAGCGCAAAGGGAAGATGCCTGCGGCCGGAAGGGACAGGTCCCTCCCGGACCATCCCGAAGGGGGTTGCGGCGAGGGGAGTCGATGATTATGGAAGACGGCCTGAAGGATGGGGCGCGGCGATTGCTCGTCGCGCTGGCGAAGCTGCCGGAAGCGCCGTTTCCCCTGCGGGTCATGCCGGGGGAAGTGGCCGTTCGCCTGGGGTTCTCGCCGGCGCGGGCCTGGAAGCTCTTTCGGGCGCTTTTCGCTGCAGGGTACTACGAATACGACATATCGGCCTACAGCGGCCGGTTGACCGAAGCCGGCCGTGCGGCCGCAAGGAAAGAAACGACGTGAAGCTTGCGCAACATTGTCTGAGCGCCATTCCGCTGGCCGCGGCCGGCTACGCCGCCGCCGGCGGCAGCTGGGCGGGCGCGTTCGCCGCCGGGTTGTCCAGCGTGCTCATCGACCTCGACCATGTCACCGATTACGTGCTTTACAACCGCGGTTGGGGCGGCGTGCAGGATTTTTTCAAAAGCTGCGAGGGAGGCAAGCTCGACCGGCTCTACCTGGTCTTCCATTCCTTCGAGTTCGTGATTTTTCTGTGGCTGCTCGTGGGATTCGGCATCGCCGCGCCCTGGGGCGTGGGGCTGACCATCGGCATCTCGGGCCACATGCTTCTCGACTGGTTCGGCAACCGCCACATCGTGCAGCCGTCGTTCTACTGGCTGTGGTTTCGCGCCGTGAATGGCTTCGACGGCAACCGCCTCTACCGCGTGCCCCCCGGCACCCTCGCCACCGCTCGCGCCCGAGACTGATTCTTCCCCCTTCGGGGTGGTCCAGGAGGGGCCCTCGGCCCCTCCTGGCCGCCGGAGGCATTTCTTATCTTTCCCCTCTTCCCTCTTTCTCCTCCCCCTAATGCCGCATGTCGCGGGCGGTGGGGCATTGGGATTTGGCCGGGGCGTGGAGGGTCAGGCGCAGGTCTTGGTCCAGGCCGAGACCGGTGGTTTCGTTTAAAAACAGCGACGGCGAGCCATCGAAGACGTCGAGGTCCTTGCTCCGCTCCAGGTGGTAGAGCTCGCCCCAACTCGTGGCGTAGAGCGCGTCCACGCTGGTCGTGCGCCGCTCCTCGCGCGGGGCGAGTAGGTTGACCAGGCACAGGGCCGCGGTGATGCGCTCCCGGGAAAGCCCCAGGGACAGGGGCGGGGCGAAGGTGTCCTTGACCGGAAAAGCCTGGTGCACGGCTTCGAGCACGGCGGCCACGTCGGGCAGGGTCAGGGGCGCGGGCAGGGTCGCGGCCTTGAGGTGCATGCCCGGGTGGTAGATTTCATTGGCCACGAGCCAGGCGCACAGGCGGGGCAGGGAGGCGTCCTGGCGCACTATCTCGCGG
>JAEWPX010000131.1 GCA_023399375.1 Pseudomonadota bacterium
TGCCCAACATTTCCGACACGGCCGTGCTCGAATACGACCTGTCCCAGAACCTGCCGGACAACTACGCCATCCTGCGCTCGAAGATCCGCGACTACGCGAAGAAGACCTACCAGTACGTCTTGATCGACACGCCGCCCAACCTCGGCTTCTTCTCGCTGTCCTCGCTTTTCGCCGCGGACTTCTGCATCGTGCCCATCTCCGCGGGTTCGGCCTACAGCATCGAGGGGCTCCTGCGCGTGCTCGCCGTCATCGAGAAGATCCAGGAGGACGGCAACCGGGACCTGCGTTTCCTGCGCCTGCTCGTCAACAACATCGACCGCCGCACGGCCATGGGCCGGCTCATCGTCTCGGAGCTCGAGGACAACTTCCAGGGCAAGATGTTCGAGACCCACATTCCGCGCAGCACCGTGTTCGAACAGGCGGAATACACCAAAACCACCGTCTTCGGCAGCCATGCCGCCACCTACGGCGCCAAGGCCTACCGCGAACTGGCCGCCGAGCTGCGTCTCATCCTCGGTAATCCTGATTGATCGCGACGGGGAACGCCATGCCCGAACCCAAGCCCAAACCCAGGCGATCCATCTTCGATACGCTGAAAAAGTCCGCGGACGGCCGCCTAGGCTTGGCTGAAGCCTCGCATCTGGCCGACAAGATCAGCGTGTTTCCGGTGCGCAGCCTGGAACCTGCGCCTGAACCGACCATAGACCCTACGGTTGTCCTGACAGATGTCCCGACATCTGAGCCGACAACTGCGCTGCCTCCCGAATCGGATCATCCTTCGGATCACCATCAGGATCAACAGTCGGACCATGTCTCGGATCAGTATTCGGGTCATGCTTCGCCGCCTCCTTCGGCCACCCGGTCGGTTCAGGAGTCGGCTCGCCTGTCGGCACCCGAGTCGGAACAGCCGTCGTCACCCCGGTCGGGACGTGTGTCGGCACAGCCGACCCGACAGCCGTCGGCACTCGTGTCGGATCATGATCCGACTCTTGCACCGAGTGCTGCGCCAAGACTTGATCCAACCGTTTTCCATGCACCGACTCCTGAGCCGGCGTATGCTCCTTCAATTGATCCAACACCTGCACCCACTACGGTTTCGGGCGACGATGCCGCCATGCGCCGCATCATCCGCTCCCTGCCCGAGAACAAGCGCCGTTTTCTCCATTTTCTCATCGACAACGAACCCGCCGGAGACGATTACATCATCAGCCGCAACAGCGTGGCAAAAGCCCTCCATCTTACCGAAATATCAGTCAAACGCTACTTCGCGGAGTTCGCCGACCTCGGCTTTTACCACAAGGAGACCTACCGCCGCGGCGTCTGCCAGGGGCTGCGCCTGTTCCTCGTCCGCTCGCGCTGTCTGGCCTTCAAACGCCTTGATCCGGCGCTTGACCTGACCCCTGTCGGTTCCCATGAGCCACGTCATGACCCGACTGATGTTCGCCCCGTCGGGTCTGATCCGACTGTTGCTCCTCAAAATGACCCGACTCTTGCTCCCGCTTCTTATAAGGAAGAGAGAAAGAAAGATCTTCTCTGTCTCTCTTCCGAACGCGTCGCCCTGACCTGGCCGCATTTGCATCGCGCCGGTTTCGGCCCGGAACAGCTTGCGCAGATCGCCGCCTCCCTGGCCGAACTCGGCAAGGCTGCGGACAAGGTCGTTCCCGGCCTCGACCACGCCGAATGGGAACTGGCAAATGGAGCCATGCGCGACAAGGACGGCAATGCCGTGCTCGATCCCTGCTCCTGGGTGTTCAGCTCCCTGGCGCGTACCGGCTATTATCGTCGGCCCAAGGGTTACGTTTCCGCCGAGGAGCAGGCCGCCCGCGACGCCGAAGAAGAAGCGCGCGCCGTGGCCGTTGCGCGGCAAAAAGCCGAACAGGCGGCATTCGAGACGTGGCGCGACGGCCTGACCCCGGAAGCGCTGGCTGCGGCCATGCGCGGCTTTCCCGGCGGCCCTCGCGAGGCTTGGCTCAAGGCCTACTGGCGCAAGACGCGCTAGGAGGATCGGGCTGCAGGCCTGGTTCGAAGGGGCGTACAAGCAAGGAGATCTTGCCCGGTCCCCGTCCGCTCGGGAAGCCGCACCCGTGGGATGTTGGACGGAACACGGATTTTTTGGAGCAAACGTGGTTGAGCGCCGCGTGAGCTTCCGCGAGCGGGCCGGCAGGCTGACGCCCTATTTGCCGGCGCAGTGGACGGTTTCGATGCGCAGCAGGGGAAACGCCGCGGCAAACGGCCTCGGATCGCATGCGATGTATGTTTCGGGCATCCCGTTCCATTTGGAAAAGTGGAACCGTACCTGATTGAGCCCTTGCAGCGCTTCGAAAACGATGGATATTGTTTTTTTCCCAGGGGGATGGCTCCCGCTTTCCAGGGCGAAAGACATTTGTTGCGTCCCGTTGATCCACACTTCCACATCGACTTCGGGCGCGACCACGGCGAGCAGTTCGAAACACAGCCGGGTCTTCCGTCCGTCGTGTTCCCAGAATTCCAGGATCGTATCCGGGCCCATGGCCCAAAGCGCATCCCTGTCGCCATGGCGCGACATCTCCCCGAGGCCGGTGGTCGCCACGTCTGCAGGAATATTTCCGTTGGTGAAATCCACATCCAGGCAGGGCAGATCGAAACGGCGCTTGAAGAATACGTACTCGTGGGCCTGCGTGGCCATGAACGCCCTGAGCTGGCGGCTGGTGCCTTCGTAACGGTAAGGGAGGTAGCTTGTGGGCAGGGGCTCCCGGGCGATGACCGCTTCCGGCCAAGTCGACGCTTCGGGCGCGCGGACGCCCGTTTCCCGGATGGCGAATGTGGGCATGGTCCGGAACTTCCCGTACCGGGCGTCGATGGTCTTTTCGAAGCGGTCCTTGAAGACCAGTGAGAAGGGCCCAAGCATGTTCTGGACGCCGACGGCCAGCAGCACAGCCCAGGTCGCGGCCAGGCGCGGCCGGGCGCACCCCTCGCCGGCGAGGAAGCGCGCCGTGAACCAGCCGCCGGCCAGGCAGAGGAACGGCTCAAGCAGGCGCGCCGTCCTTCCGTAGACCACGAACAATTCCAGCACGGCCGAACTGCCCGCGAGAAGTGCGTAGGCTGTCGTCAGGCTGGAAAGATAGATTTTTTCCCGAAGCCCACCACTGCCGCGGGCCACGATCACGGCAAGAAAGGCCGCCCCGACTACCTGGAGCAGCAGCAGGGGGCCGTCGCAATACCAAAGGTATTCCAACGGAAAGAGCCAACCTTCGCCATAGTCGCCCATGGTGATGGTCTTGGAGAAGACCCTGTACTCCTGGAAAGCGGAGGCTGCGGTGCGGCCGGTGAAACCCAGCGCGGCAAGGGCGAGGGCCGCGCCTGCGCCCATTGCCGCCGCCCCGGGAACCATGGCCCGGAGCTTGAACCCCTGGCGCAGGGCATAGACCAGGAGCAGGACCGGCAACAGCAGCCAGCTGCCGTTGTAGGATAGAAAGCAGAGGATGCTCAGAAAGCCGCTCGCCGCCAACGTCACGGGGCCGGGTTTTTCCCCGCAGACGAGAACCATGGCCGCAAGCCAGGCGCTGAGGCTGACGTCGTAGGGGACCAGATGCCTGGAAAAAATGAGCATGCTCCCGGAGCAGGCCATCAGCAGGGCGCAATAAAGCGCCTCCCGTTCGGGGGCGCCCAGACGCCTGGCCATGCGCCAGACCAGAAAGATGTTGAGCGTCGAGAACTGGCTGAAGGCCAGGAAGGTAAACGTCACTCCCAGGCCCATTTTCAGGCGTGCGTATTCCAGTACCGCCGCAATCAGTTTGTAGCCTATATGCTCGATGGAAAGCGTCTCCAGGTGTAACGCCTTGGCAAAATCTCCGGCCAGAGCCAGCTGTGCGGCCGTTTGCGCCTGATAGAAACGGATCTCGTCCGCCCAATAGAACTGACCGCCGGATAACGTCAAAAAGATTCGAAGCAGAGCCGAGACAAGCAAAATGCATACGAGTGCAGCGGAAAAGTTGTTTTTGTGAAGTGTCATGTTGGTATATAATATAACGATGTGTGTAATCCTTGTCGGTGGCCAAAAATATCCGGAATGTTGACATAGGAGTGCAGGCGCATGTTTATGGGCGAGGATGTGCTTCCTGGTCAAGAAGGGAATGCCATAAAGCGAAATAAATTGTAGGCTTTTGTGTACCTCGTCCCGCAATTGCATGGCAAGGGCGCTTTGATTGTGATGACAACGGGCCCTGCTGTCTTTTTGTGGCAGGTGTGCCGTCGTCGTGTTAGGCGGGGTGAAGATGGCTCGGGGCTCTGGGGCGCCCCCGCTTTTTGTCCCTTAAAGAAGACTTCGGTATTTTTTTAAATAAAAAAAAGAATGGAGTGTATCGCCCTCAGAAGCGATAACGGTCTCCTTCGCGGCCGGGACACTAGCGGACGTCGGCCGTGACGAGCAGCGGGCGCGCCGGGCCGAACCACAGCTGCGCCGGGCCGCGCAGCGTGAAGACGAGCCGTCGCGTGCTTGCAACGAGCTCCTCTGGCACGGTGACGTCCGCACGCACGCCGGGTTCCGGATCCCAGCCGTCGCCCTTGCCGCCTTTTTCTTCCCACAGCACGCTGCGGTTTCCCGCCGCATCCTCCGCTTCCAGGCGCAGGGAGGCGGCCTCGTCCTTGCGGTTTACACGTGCGAAAAACGTCATCTCGAGGCTTGTCAACGGTCGGTCGCTCCGGATGTCCACGGTGAACGTCCCGGGACCATCCTTGCCGTCGGCGGTCACGAACCCGGGTTTCGCCTCGAGGTAGCCAGTGGCCTGCGCCGTAATGCCGACGCCGGCCTGGCTCGCCGCGTTCCCCTGGCCCTGAGGCGCGGTAACGCCGAGCACGGCCATTTCCGGGCGCGGCCGCCAAAGCGTCGGTCCGGCGGCCGTCGGCGCGGGGCGATAATAGAGTTCGAGCAGCGTGGCGAGCGCCTTGGGCTGGAAGGTGGGCGTGGTCAGCGCCAGGGCGAAGCGCCGGTCGCGGACGCCCTGGGCGATGGCCGTCTCTTCCGGCAGCAGCAGTCCCAGGCGCTCGAAAATGTTGGTTTCGAAGGCGTCGTAGGCGGTCACTTCTCGCGGCGGCGCGCCGAGGAAGACGTAGGCGGCTTCGGCGTCGGCGAGCGCCGGCCCGAGCAGGGCGTCCGTCTCCTGGCGCAGGGCTGCGAGGCGTTGGCTTCGCGTGTCGTTGTCCGCGATAAGGCGTGCGGCGTGGGGCGCGAAGGCCTCGGGAGGGGTCGCGAGCAGGGCGAGGACGAGCGCGGCCGCCGGCGCGCGCAACCACGCCGGATGCGGCAGGCGCCACAGCCGGGCGAGCAGCACGCCGCCGCCGGCCTTGGCCAGGATGACCACGGGCAAAAAGTGGTTGTATTCCGCACCGGTCCAGCGCAGCACCACGAAAAGCGGGGCGAGGCAGGCGAGCAGCACGGGCTCGAAACAGGTCACGCGCCGCGTGATCGCCGCGCTAAGGAGCAACCCGGCCGCAAGCAGCAGATCCGGCCAGTGGAGCGATGCAAAGACGCGCAGCCGCTCCAGGGCGAAGGCGTTGCGGTTGAGGTCGGTCAGTCCCGCCATGCGCCGGGGAAAATCGAACGACTGCGCGAGGAAACCGCCGCCCGTTGCCGCGTCCACGGCAACGAACGCGGCTGCGCCGACGAGAAGCGTCATGCCGGCGAAGGCTGCCGTGGCTTTCACGCGCCGGCGTAGCGCGCCGTAGAGGAAAAGCCCGAACAGCGGCGGCCAGGCCTGCTGTTTGGCCAGAAGCGCCGCGACGGAGAGAAAAGCGGCGAGGAGAAGTCCCCGCGCGGGCCGGGGCGTGTCCAGGGCGCGGCAAAACGCCCAGGCGGCCAGGAAGAAAAAGGCCCAGGCCGTCATGTCCGGCCGGGCGAAGCGGCCGTATTCGAGAAGCGGCGCGGCGAAAAGGGCGCAGGCGGCCACGGTCGCCGCCGCTAACGAGCCGGTTTCCCGGCGCACCAGGGCGAAAATCGCGACGAGAAGGGCGGCCGCTGCCGCGAGGCTCACGAGCCGCGCCGGCAGCAGCCCCGGCCCGAGCAGGCGTTCGGCCAGGGCCGCAAGCACGTAATAGAGCGGGCCGTAGAGCGT
Source organism: Pseudomonadota bacterium (assembly GCA_023399375.1). GTDB lineage: Bacteria > Desulfobacterota > Desulfovibrionia > Desulfovibrionales > Desulfovibrionaceae > Solidesulfovibrio. The sequence continues at coordinate 6,090 of JAEWPX010000131.1, forward strand.
GATGCGGATGTCCGGCCCGTGCGCCGGGCCGGCGTAGAGGTTGCCGCCAAGGGCCAGCAGCCAGGCCTTGTAGGCCTCGCGTCCTTCGATGGGATTGACGGCCAGGGGCGCGATGAGGCCGGCGGCGAAATCCATGCCCTGGGCGAGGACGTCGCCGGCCAGGGCGAGCAGCGGAAAGGCCACGGCGGCCAGGGCCAGCGCGTCGGCAAGGTGCGCGCCGCGTCCCTGGCGAAACGTCAGCCGCGCCGTGCCGGCCGCGATTGCGGCGAAAAGGGCCGCCGGCAGGAACGCCTGCCGGGTCAGGCCGAAAACGAGAAGCGGGGCGAGGACCACGAGGGCCAGGGGCCAAAAGGTCTTGTCCCGGGGAAAGAGGCCGGCAGGGGAGGGGGAGGCATTGGGCGGCATGGCCGGGCTGGTAGCATGGCGTCCCGCCCGCCGGCAATCGCCGTGCGCGGGGGAGGGCGTTGGACAACGCGTCCCGCCTGTGGCACCGTCGCGCCGACTTTTTCGGGAGCGTAGCGATGCCGCAAGCACAACCGGTCACTGTCGCCGTCATCCCCGCCCGGGGCGGCTCCAAGTCCATCCCCCGCAAGAACCTGGCCGACCTCGGCGGCCGGCCGCTCCTGGCCCGGGCCATCGAGGGCGGGCTGGCCTGCCCGGAAATCAGCCGGGTCATCGTCTCCACAGACGACGCCGAGATCGCGGCCGTGGGCCGGGAGTACGGGGCCGAAGTCCCTTTCCTGCGCCCGGCGGAGCTGGCCGCCGACGATACCCCGGATCTGCCGGTCTTCCGCCACCTGTTGTCGTGGCTTTTGGAAAACGAGGACTTCGCCTGCGATTTCCTGGTCAACCTGCGCTGCACCACGCCGCTTAGGCGTCCCGAACACATCGGCGCGGCCGTTCGCGCCCTGGCCGAAACGCCCGGAGCCGACAGCCTGCGCAGCGTGGACCGCATCCAGGGCAAGCACCATCCCTATTGGATGTTCGCCAAGGACGACGCGGGATTTTCCAAGCCGTTCGTGGCCGGCATCGACGTGCAGCGCGACTACTACCGGCGGCAGCTCCTGCCCCCGGCCTGGTCCATCAACGCCCTGGTCGACGTCATGCGCCCGTCCGTTATTTTTTCGCCGCAGGGCCCCTACGGCAAGCGCATGCTGCTGCTCGAAACCGATCCCATCTTTTCCATCGACATCGACACGCCCAAGGACCTGGTCGTCTGCCGGGCGCTCTGGGATAAGCTCGACGAACTGGCCTCGTGACGTGGCTCTTGAAAAATACGATCGTATTTTTCAATAAAAAAACTGCGTTGCAAGTATTTTTCGCGAGGGGAAAGACGCTTGCCCGAGCACGGGCGCTTGTGTTGCGTCCCTAGAAAAAGACGTCAGGCAGCGCGGCCGCGTGCCGCGTCCGTGACCAGTTGCGCGGCAAAGGCGGCCACGTCGATGCGGTCGGCGACGAACCGCGCGGCGGCGTCGCGGGCCGGGGCGGGGTCCGGGAAACGGTCGCACAGCGCCGCAAGGGCCGCCGTGAGCTCCGTGCCGGGTGCGCCCACGGCGAGCAGGCCCGTTTGCGCCAGTTCCCCGATGTAAAAGGGCCGCGACGGGTTGAGATACAGGCTCGGCACGCCGCGGATGCAGGCTTCCGAGGCCGTGGTCGCCCCTTCGGTCACGCACCATCTCGCAAAGGCGAGCAGGTGGTGGAAGTCCTCGGGCGCGATAGCCGGGGTGAGCGCCGCCAGTGCGCGCGGCGGGTCGCCTTCCGGCACCACCAGCACCTTCCCTTTTTCCTGCAGCGCCGCGACCAGGGCGAGCTTTTCGTCAAGGCTCGCCGTGCGCGCGGTCAGGTCGTGTCCGGCCTCCCAGGAGGAAAAGCGCACCACGGCGTAGGGCGCGTCCGGCGAAAAGCCGTAGCGCGCGGCCACGGCCGGGTCCGGCGTGAACCGCGCCGGGTGCATGTAGGCCAGTTCGTGCAGGCCGTCGTAGCGCACCTGTTTTTTGCCCAGATCGCGGGGATAGCCCGCCGGCGTCGCGATGACGGCGGCCAGGGGATGGCTGATCCTGTTCTCGATGCCGGCCGTGTCCGTATCGTCGAAGACCACGCAGGGCACGCCGGCCAGGCGGCAGGCCGGCGCGGTGAGCGCGCCGCCGATGGCCGCGGCCACGCCTGTGCGCTCCCTTACGAGCAGCGGGGCGAGCTTCGCCGTGCGTTCGAGGAGTTCGAGCCCGAGGCCCAGCGCGCCGCGCCGCCGCGTCCCCACGACTGTGGCCGCCAGGCCGAACGCGGTCAGGAGCCGCGCGACGATGGGGATGTCGCGGGAAACGAGGGTCACGCGGTGGCCTTTCTCCCGCCACAGCGCGATCTGGTGCCGGAAGAAGTGCACGTGGCCGGGGTGGCCGAGATCGACGAGGATGTTCATGCGACGAACGCCTTGTGCCATTCGGCAAGCTGGTTGATTTTCCAGGCCGCTTCCGCCTCGGTCGGCACGGCCGCGCCGGCGGGCGTCAGTTCCGGGAACACCTCGCGCACGTAGCGGAAATTTTCCTGCGTCAGCCGTTTCCAGGCCGGCGCGGCGAGCCAGTCCTCCATGGGCGTGGCGAAGCCGAGCTTGTCCTTTCGCGCCAGGATCTCGGGCGTGGTGTAACGGCCCAGGGCCTTTTTCTGGAGGTATTTGGTCTCGCCCAGGCGGATCTTGAGCGCCTCGGGCACGCCGAGCAGGTATTCGATCAGCCGGTAGTCCAGGTAGGGCACGCGGGCTTCCAGGGAAAAGGCCATGGAGTTGCGGTCCTCCATGCGCAGCAGGTGTTCGAGCTTGAAGCGGAAATGGGCGCACAGGCTTTCGTTTAAGTTCTTGACCGCGAAAAACTCGTTGTAGATGCGGCTTTTTTCGATGTGCGCGGCGAAGAAGCCGGGATCGGCCAGGGGGGTCGCGCGCCGCAGCAGCGCCTTGCGCGCCGCGCCGGGCAAAACCTGGAAGGCCAGCGTCTGCACGGCGGACAGGTGCTGGCGACGGCGCAGCACCTGGAAGAGTTCGCGGCCGAAATGCGCCAGCCGGCCCCGGCGCAGCAGGCCGTAGAGGTGGAAGCCGTGGAAATACTGGTAGCCGGCGAAATTCTCGTCCCCGCCCTGGCCGTCGAGGAGCACGGTGACGCCGTGTTCCCTGGCCAGGCGCATGACCGCGTACTGGGCGTAAAACGACGGCCCCGTGGTCGGTTCGTCGTTGGCGCGCACGAAGGCGGGCAGGTCGGCCAGGGCGGCCTCTCCCGTGGGGAAGGTGCGCCGGCTGACGAAGGGGTAGCGGCGGTTGAGGCCGTCCACGTAGGCCGTCTCGTCCACGGCGTGGCCGGGGTAGGCGGCGGTGAAGCAGGAATAGCCGCCATCCGCGCCCAGGCGGTCGAAGAGGATGCCGACGAGGATGGAGGAGTCGAGCCCGCCGGAGAGGCAGGAGCCCACGGGCACGTCGCTGCGCATGCGCAGCGTCGCGGCCGAGACGAGCAGCTCCTCGACCCTGGCGGCCACGGCGTCCGGGTTTTCCTCGCCCTGCGCGCCGTCCTCGCGCAGGAAGCGGCGCGGGTCCCACCAGGTCGCGACGCGCAGCCCGTCGGCGTCGGCCGTGGCGCGGCAGCCCTTGGGCAGGCGGCGCACGCAGGAGAGGAACGTCTCGTCGTGGATGTCGGTGCGGTTGAAGACCCAGTAGTCGAAGAGCGCCTGGGCGTCGACCGTGCGGGAAATCCCCGGCACGGCGAGCAGCGCCTTGATCTCCGAGGCGAAGTAGAACGTGCCGTCGACGGTCGCGTAATAGAGCGGCTTCACGCCGCAGCGGTCGCGGGCCAGGAACAGGGAGTTTTGCGCGCTGTCGTAGAGCGCGAAGGCGAACATGCCGTTTAAGCGGTCGAGGCAGTCCGGCCCCCACTGGAGCAGGGCGGCGAGCAGCACCTCGGTGTCGGTCTTGGTGCGAAACGTATGGCCCAGGGCTTCGAGTTCGCGCCGCAGTTCGATGTAATTGTAGATTTCGCCGTTAAAAACGAGCTGGTAGCGGCCGTTTTCGCCGGAAAAAGGCTGTCGGCCGTCGCTCGAGAGGTCGATGATGGCCAGGCGGCGGTGTCCCAGCGCGCAGCGGGCGTCGGCGAAAAGCCCTGCGTCGTCCGGGCCGCGGTGGCGCATGATCTGCCCGAACCGGCCCACCAGCGCCGCATCGTCCGGGGAAAGGCCGCGAGGGTTGAACGCGCCGCTTATGCCGCACATGACGGATTGCCTGCCATGATAGGGATGCGCCTAGCGCGGGGTTTGCCGCGGCCAGGCGCGGCGGGCATGCAGAACGCGAACTATACGTATCACCGAAGCTTGCTCCGTCTTGTAAATGAGGCAGTAGGGCAAACCCGGCACAAGCAGTTCCCTGGTGCCGGCGACGCGCCCTGGACGCCCACGTCCGGGCAACGTCTCCAAGCCGTCTGCGGCGGCGAAAATGCATTTGAGGACGGCATCCGCCGTGGCGGCATCATCCCGGCGGATATAGGCATGTATTCCGGCCACATCGTCCGCAGCGGCATCGGACCATCTAATCAAGCCTGGCCCCGGCTTGGCGCAAGCGATCCTTGAGTTCCTCGGTGGAGACTTCGCGTCCGGCCTCGAGGTCGTCGAGGCCTTTTTGCACTTCCGCCCGGAACCATGTCTCGTACTCAAGATAGCGGTTGAGCGCGTCCTCGATCACCCAGTCACGGCTTTGCCCCAGGGTTTGGGCCATGCCGTCGATGGCGGCGAGGATTTCCTCGCTGAGTTGTATGGTCGTCGGTTTTGCCTGCATTGGGCCGACCTCCGTCTTCCCGCGCGATTTCATACCGGAGGGAGGGGTGCCGTCAAGCGACCGCGCGTCCCTCATGCGCCCCGTATCTCCTCCAGTTCTTCCCTGGATGGGTAGCTGATAAGCACGGCGCGGCGGCGGCCGTGGAAGACGAACAGGGCTCCGGCCGCCGCCGCCGACGCCTTGCCTTCGGTCAGCGCCAGGCGCAGGTCCTCGGGGCTGCCCGCGCCGCCCGCGGCGATGACCGGAATGTCCACGGCCTCGGCCACGGCGCGCGTGAGCGCGAGGTCGTAGCCGGCCATTTTCCCGTCGCGGTCCACGCTGTGCACCATGATTTCCCCGGCCCCGGCCGCTTCCATGCGCCTTGCGGTCTCCACCGGATCGCGCGAGACGCCCTTGGTCGCGCAGCGCGTGCAGACCTCGACCCCGCCGAGCAGGCGCTTTTTGACGTCGAGACTCACGACCACGCTCTGGGAGCCGAAATTATCCGCCAGTTCCGTGACGAGCGCCGGGTTTTCCAACGCGGCGGTGTTGAGGCAGACTTTTTCCGCGCCGGCCGAAAGGATGCGCCGCGCGTCGGCAAGGCTGCGGATGCCGCCGCCGACGCCGAAGGGCATCAGGCACTGGTCCGCGACCTTTTGCACCAGTTCCAGCGGCGGGATGCGGTTTTCGCGCGTGGCGTCGATGTCCAGGATGATGAGCTCGTCCACTTCCTTGGCGTCGAAAATCTTCACCGCGTTGATCGGGTCGCCGACGTAGCGGTGCTTCTTGAAGCCCTCGCCCTTGACCAGTCCGCGGCCGGACAGCAGCAGAATGGGGATGACGCGCGGCAGGAGCATCAGGCGCGCCTCGCGAAGTTTTCCAGCATGGCCAGGCCATGGTGGTGGCTTTTTTCCGGGTGGAACTGGGCGGCGTGGATGTTGCCGCGCTCGAGGGCGGCGGCGAAGGTCTGGCCGTAGGTGCAGGTCGCCGAGGCGTCTGCCGGCGCGGCCGGGAACACGGCGTAGGAATGGACGAAATAGTAGCGCAGGGTCGGGTCGATGCCGGAAAAAAGCACGGCGTCGGGGCGGCAAAGCGTGATCTCGTTCCAGCCGATGTGCGGGATGCGCAGCTTTTCCGCGGCCTCGGACACGTCCAGACGCCGCGTCGCGCCGGGCACGAAGCCCAGTCCCGGACAGTCGCCTTCCTCGCTGTATTCGGTCAGAAGCTGCATGCCCAGGCAAATACCGAGCAGCGGCGTTTTTTCGTCAAGCACCTTGCGGCGCAGCACGTCGATCAGGCCGCGTTCCCTCAGGTTGCGCATGCCCGCGCCGAACGAGCCCACGCCCGGCAGCACCAGCTTGTCCGCCGTTTCGATGTCGGCCGGGCCCTCGCTGATGCGCGCTTCGATCTTCAGGCGCATAAACTTCATGAGCACCGAGCGCAGGTTGCCCAGGCCGTAATCGACGATGACTACCATGAAAATAGGTCCATACGTATTTTTTAATAGATATATTTATAATACAGTATTTTCGGCACGATCCCCAGCTTGAAGCCCAGGTGGATGGGGCCGCGCAGGGCGCGCATGTAGGGGTAGAGCGTGGGGTAGTCCTGAAACGAGCGCACGGGCGTGGCCATGATCGCGTCGAAGTCGGCCATGGTCAGGTCGAGCTTTTCCATGGTGTATTCGACGATGTCCATGTTGAGCGGGTAGGGCTCGTCGCGCAGGATGCGCAGGGCCTCCTCGCGCGTCATGCGGCCCGAGCGGATGCGCGCCGAAAAGGACAGCTTGCGCTTGTCGATGCCGAACTTCTTCGGCAGCAGGAAGGACTGGAAGAATTTCGTATAAAGCGACTCGTGGTGGTGGCCGCCGTAGTCCTCCCAGCCCGTTTCCCGGGCCAGTTCCTCGCCGGCCGCCTTTTTGTCGTAGTCGAAGTAGTTGAGGAAGGGCGACACATGGATGCGGCGCAGTGCCATGTAATAGAAAAGCGCGGGCAGCGACAGCACCGGCACGCTGGTTTTGGACGAGCCGGAAAAGCGCTTGTGCACGCTTTTGATGTACGTGCCCTCGAAATAGGTCCAGCTCTTGGGCACGATGCCTTCGGTGCGGAAGGAATGGCCGATGAGGATGTCGCGCACGCCCTCGGCCGCGGCCGAGCGGTGCAGCACGGCGTGGATGGCCATGTCCGTCGGGATCTCGGCGTCGGAGACCGAGGCCTTCAGAAAGGAGATCTGCAGCTTCTTGAAATCTTCCCAATCGAGCACGTGGGTGTACAGGTCCACGCCCAGGCGGTTGGTGGCGTTTTCGATGTTGCGCACCGCGATTTCGGAGTTCCAGCCGTTGTCGCAGTGCACGGCCAGGGGCCTAAGCCCCAGTTTGACGGCCTGGTAGAGCGTGTAGGTGGAATCCACCCCGCCGCTGACCCCGACCACGCAGTCGTAGTCCTTGCCCCGGCCCCGGG
>JAEWPX010000134.1 GCA_023399375.1 Pseudomonadota bacterium
GTCCGAAGCAACGCCGTCCGACGTTCCCGCATCTCTGCCATCCGTCCCCGTCGAGGGGGTCCGGGGGGCATCATGCCCCCCGGCCGCCGGAGGCCTCTTCGCCTTTCGCCTCTTTCTCTCCCGTCCCTTTCCCCTGCCCCTGCCTCTCTTCCTCAACCCCATCCTCTGCCTTCACCGTCACCAGGAACGACCGCCAGCAGCCGGCGCAGCCGGCCGGGGCGGTATCGGTGTCGTGGGCGTAGCGGAAGTCGCGGTAGTCGGGCGCGTTCCAGATGGCGGGCAGCGGGGTGGCGTGGAGGTTGCCGCGCACGTCGCGGGGGAAGGGGATGTCGTGGCCGTGGAAGCGGTAGCTGGCGGGGTCGGGCAGGGGGACGTTGCGCAGGGGGCAGGGGCTTACGGCTCCGTCCGCGGCCAGGAAGAGGCTCGAGCCCGGGTCGTCGGGGCAGCGGAAGCGCGCGACGCCGCCGTGGACGAGCTTGCAGTCCAGGGCGATGCCGCGTTGCGCGGCCGCTCTGGCGGCGGCGCGCATGGCTGCGGCCACGGCGTCGAAGCTCTCCTGGTCCTTGGGCACGAGGACGTCGTATTCGGTCTGCGGGCTTGTGGCGTAGGACAGGGGCCGCAGCTTGGCGCGCGCGACGCCGAGGCCTTCGAGGAAGCGGGGGAGTTGTTCCAGTTCTCCGGCGGCGAGGCCGGTGCGGGTCAGGGTGTAGCGCACGCGGATTTCCGGCGCGGCGGATTCGTGCACGGCGCGCACGGTATTGATGCGGTCGATGGCGGCGAGCACGGCGTAGAGGCTGGCGCCGCGGCGGCGGAAGTTGGTTTCCTCGGACAGGCCGGCCAGGGGGAAGACCACGGCGTCCAGGCCGTCGCGCACCAGGGCGTTGGCCTGGGCGTCGCCCAGGCGGCCGGCGTCGGTGACGAGGACGGTCGTCGCGCCTTTTTTCCGGGCCGCCGCGAGCATGGCCATGATGTCGGGATTGGCCAGGGGGTCGCCCCAACCGTGGAAGCGCACCTCGGCCACGGCGTCGATGGCGGCGAGAGCCTTGTTGAAAAGCGCGAGCGGCAGGTCGTGGTCGAGCCAGTGCTTCTTGTGGCCGGCGTGGATGGTGAAGCCGGTTTCGGCCCGGCTGCGCGAGGAGGCCTCGACGTGGAGGCGGTCGAGGACAAGCGGCGTGCGGGTCATCGGGCGGTCACGGCGGCCGCGGCGAAGGTCACGGCCGAGGCGGTTTCCTTTTCGCGCATGATGTCGCGGCAAAGGACCGTCATGTCCGACGGCGGCAGGATTTCGGCCAGGGTGGCCAACGCGGTGAGGCCGCAGACGTTGTAGCGGTCCTTTACGCGCGCCGATTCGGCCCAGAAGGCTTCGGCGTCGCCTGCGGCCAGGGCGTCGAGCAGGGCCGCGTCGTGGGCCGTGGCCGCGTCTTCGAGCAGTTGCGCCGGCTTGTCGTGGCCGAATTTCGGGCCGATGTGGCAGAAGTCCACCCCGGCCACGACCAGGGTGTCCGGCGCGGCCGCGAGTTCCCTGAGAGTTTCCAGGAATGGGCCGGCCAGATCCAAAAAGGCCGCGCGGGAAGCGTCGCCGGAGAGCGCCCCGAGCGGCGAGCCGCACAGCACCGGCACCAGCGAAAAGGGCGTTTCGCCGAGCACGTGGCGCAAAAACACGGCCTGGAATTCCACGGAGTGCTCGTCGCGGTGCTGGAGGTCGCCGGGATCGACGGCCGCGCCGCCGGCGGCTTTGAGCCGGGCCACGGCCGCCGCGTCGGCGGGCACGTCGCCGAGCGGCGTGGCGTAGGCCTTGTCCGTGAGGCAGTAGAGGCCCTTGATGATTTGATGCCCGACGCCGAGCACCACCACGCGCTTCGGCGCAAGTCCGCGCAGGGGGGCGTAGGCCGCGCCGTAGGCGGCCTTGCCCGCTTCGGGGTCGATGTGCGGGGCGATGATGCCGCGCAGGCGCGCGCCCGCGGGCAGGGCCAGGGCATCCTGCGGCGCGAGGGCCAGGATGGCGTCGAGGTAGGGGGCGAGCAGCGCCCGGGTGTCGGGATAGGCCTGGCCGGCGAAAACGGCCTCGCGTATGGGCTTGGCGGCGAAATCCGCCGCGGCCTGCGCCTTGGCGGCGCGGTAGCGTTCGGTGTCGAGCAGTCCCGCCTGGTCCAGCTCGGCGAGCACGGCAAGGATGTCCTCGCGCGAGACGCTGCGCCCGCCCTGGAGCGTCGTGATCTCCCGGGCCAGATCCTCCAGGGAGCGCAGGCCGTCCATGAGCGCGAGGATCGGCAACAGCCCGGGCGGCACGCCCGTACCGTAGGGCACGAGCCCCAGCCGGTCGCGCACGAGGATCATCTGCCGGCCCTCGTGATCGAAGGGAATGAATTCGAGGTCGTGTCTGGCCCGAGGGTGTTCCATGCGGTGCTTCCTTCTTCTGGAGTGCACCGAGGCTAGCCCAGGCCGCGGCCCTTGGCAACGCCGGCCGGGCACGCGCCGAGGCCCGCCTTGATTTCCCCGGGCGATACGGCTACCTCAAGCCCCGACCGGCTCCGTCGCCGGCCCATCCTCATAAAAGACCGCACAGGATCGCCATGCGCTTCGCCAAAGCACTCCTTATAAGCCACATCACGGACCTCGCCGGCCCCTCGGAAGCCCTGGAAAACTACCTGCGCCACCGCAGCGACGTGCTGGGCGTCATCTACCATCCGTTCCACTACTGCTCCGACCGCCGCTCCCTGGCGCGCAAGTACGTGGGCGGGAAGCTGACCATGGACAAGCGCCGCATCGGCTGGGCGCTGCCCAACCTGCTGACCTACATCAAGGACGCGCTGTGCTCGCTGGTCTTTTTCTTCCTGCTCGGCGGGCGCTACAACGACTGCGTGGCCTGCGATCCGTTAAACGCCGTGGTAGCCATCGCGCTCAAGAAATGCGGCCTGATCGACCGGGTGGTCTTCTACACCATCGACTGGATGCCCGGGCGCTTCGCCAATCCCGTGCTCAATAAGATCTATCACGCCCTGGACCGCTTCTGCGTGCGCCACTGCGACGCGGCCTGGAACATCTCGCCGCGCATCGTGGACGTGCGGCGCGAGCAGGGCCTGCCCGACGACCGCAACGTGCTCGTGCCCGTGGGCGTGGACCTGGAAAAGATCACGCTCGCCGACAAGGCAGGGCGCACGCCCCGCGACCTCGTGCTCCTGGGGGCGCTCAGCCCGTCCAAGGGCGTGGACCTCGTCATCGAGGCCTGGCCGCGCCTGCTTGCGCGCTTTCCGGAGCTGCGCCTGCACGTCATCGGCAAGACGCCCAACAACGCCGTGGAGGACGGGGCGGTCTACGCGCCCTTCGAGCCGCGCCTGCTTGCGCTTGGCGATTCGGTGGTGCTGCACGGGGTCATGAACCACGACAAGGTGCTCGAAACCCTGCCGGCCTTCGACGTGAGCCTGGCCCTCTACCGGCCCACGGACAACAACCTCTCGCGCTGGGCCGACCCCAGCCGCGTCAAGGATTACCTGGCTTGCGGCCTGCCCGTGATCATCACCGACGTGCCGGAGATCGCCAAGGACGTGGCGCGCGAAGGCGCGGGCATCGTGGCCGCCTACACGGCGCAGGCCGTGGAAGAGGCCGTGGCCGCCATGGTCGGCGACCCCGAGTCCTGGCGCGCCATGGGTCGCGCCGCCGTGGCCTACATGGAACGCTACCGCTGGTCGGCCATCTTCGACGCGTCCTTCGAAGCCGCCAGGAGAGGCGCTGCCTCTCCCGGATCGACCAAAAGGGGCTCCGCCCCTTCTGGACTTCCCCGCCGGGGGGCATGATGCCCCCCGGACCCCCTCGACGGGGGGTGAAGGGGAGGCGCATGCCTTCAGGTGCAGCGGTATGGCGAAGTTGCCGGATGTTGGGACAGCGGGGCGCAAGGGAATAATGATGGGACGGAAAACGGCAGTCGTGCTCGGGGCCATGATCGCGCTCGCGGTCCTGGTCCTGCTCGCGTTTTCCGGCGTGCTGTCGCGGCCGGGCATGGTCGGCCATACCTGGGACTGGGGCGTGCCGGCCTTTGCCGAGCAGTTCCGCGACATGGCCTGGCGGCACCTGTCCACCTGGGACGACTACTTCGAGACCGGCCGCTACCACTATTTCAAGCTCGAACTGCTCTATTGGTGGATTCTCTGGCCGTTTTCCGTGGCCGGCGGGGAGGCCGTGTCCAAATGGCTGCCGCTTGTGCTCACCTTTTGCGCGGGCGCGGCCATGTGGCCCCTGGCGCGCCGCCAGGGCCTGTCGCCGCTTTACGCCGGGACCGCCGCGGTCTTCTACGCCTTTTCCCCCTACGCCCTATCGCGCATCGTGGCCGGACACATGCCCATGCTCGCCGGCTATGCGCTCCTGCCGCTGGTGGTCCTCGCCGCGCAGGCGCTCATGGCGCGCGTGGAGGACGCGAAGCCCGGCGTGGTCTATTACACGGTGCTGACGGGCTTTCTCCTCGGCCTCACCTCCCTGCATCCGGGCGTGGGCATGTCCGCCGCGGCCATGCTGACCATCGCCTTCGCCTGGCGCGTGCTGTGCGGCGGCAAGAGGCGGCTGGCCTTGTGCGCCGTGTTCGTGAGCCTGGGGCTCGTGGCTGTGGCCATGAACATCCATTTCATGGCCCCCTTTGTCGGCGACTACTTCGGCAAGGGGGCGATCCGCCACGGCTGGGGCCTTTCCGTCTCGGCCGAGGGCGACGTGACCGTGGATACGGAGTTGCCCCGGCGCGAAGCCTACCACGAATCCACGAGCCAGCCCGTGGACGCTTCGGCGCTTCTGCGCCTGCGCCCGGGCATGGACACGGAATACGTCTATCCCATCCCGGAGGGCCTCGGCGTGCCCTGGCACCTTGCGGCCGTGGCCGTGGCGCTGTGCGTCTTCGCCTACGCCTTCCGCTCCCGCAAGACCCCCGAGCTGTCGGCGCTTTTCGTCACGGCCGTGGTCGGCGTGCTGCTCGTTTCCGGCTCGCGCACCCTGCCGGGCATGCTTTTTTATCAGCTGGGCCTCAAAAAGACCCTGCCCATCCTGTTCGCGGCCTTTTCCAACACCACGCGCTGGCTGCCGCTCGTGGTGCTGCCCTATGCGATCCTTTTTGCCCGGGCCGCGGCCGACCTCGCCGCCGCGGGGCGGCCAAAGCTGGTCGGCGGCGCGGCCGCGCTCGCGACGCTGGTTTTCGTTTCGCCGTTTCTGGCCGGGGGCCTCACGCGCCCGTTCGACCCGGAGCGCGACATCCAGCCGCTGACCCTCAAGCAGACGCCCATCGGCCCGGACGACGCCGCAGTCTACACGTTTCTGCGCGACCGGCCCGACGCCTTCCGCGTGGCCTACCTGCCGCCCATCGGCATCACCTGGCCCGGGGAGACGCAGTCCACCTTCGAATGGACTTCGGCCTATTCGCCCAAGCCCTTTTTCCTGGCGTTCAAGACGCACCCCCTGGCCGAGCAGGTCTTCAGGGGGCTCTACGCCGAACATCCGACCACGACGCTCGCCCGGCTGGCGGCGCTGGGGTCCTGCCGCTTTTTCGTCTACCCGCACTACGCCCACGCCTACACCTACGACGACTTCCAGCCGGCCTACGTCGCCCCGGACGTGGTGGACGGCTACAAGGACTACAAGCCCGTTTTCGACGCCAACCTGGCCATGCAGCGCGAACTGCGCAAGTTGCCGCTTTTTGAAAGCGTGGACGTCTACGAAAACGAGGCCTTTCTGCCGCTGGTGCGCCCCGGCGACCGGATCGCGGCCGTGGAGCCCGTGGGCGGGACGCGGTCGGCCAATCCCGTGGTCGCCGCCCTGGCAGAGGAGGTGGCCCTGCCGGACTACGACCCCGGCACGGTCTATTTGCGCGCCGGGGGCGACCCCGTGTTCCTGGAATTTCTGCAACAGATCATGGGCGGCGGGCCGAAGAAAAGCCGTCTCCTCGTCGGCCGCGCGAGCGACGAAAGGCTCGTGGTCGAGCACCGGCAGACGCCCATCGCCGCGCCGCGCGTGGAATTTCGCCGCCTCGGCCCGACCGCCGTGCGCCTGCGCGTCCACGGGACCACGGAAGCCTTTCCGCTCGTTTACCAGGAAACGTTCCACGCCGGCTGGAAGGCGCTGCTCGTGCCGCGCAAGGCCGGAGAACTCACGGGCGCGGGCGACGCCGCGCGGCTGCTCGCCGCCTACGTGCCGCCGCCCGCAGCGGGTACGGACGCGGCCTCGGCCAGGGAGCTCGGCGAGGCCATCGCTTCGGGCGCGATCTCGACGCTCGGCGACGGCAGTCCGAAGGTACGCAAGGGCTTCGTCTACGGGCGGGGCGGGGCGGTCAGCGGCGAAACGCGCGCCACCACGACCGTGGGCTACGTGTCGCGGCCCATCGCCGGGTCCATGCAAAACGACAACCTGCCCGGATTCCGCCTGGCCGAAGCGTTTTTCCCCGGGGCCTACGCGCCGAAGGACGCCGAAACCCTGTCGCACCCCCTGGATCCGGCCGGCTGGGCCGTGACCGGGGATGCGGCGGGCAAGCCCGTGGCCTGGCCCGACGCCCTGCACCTCGAGGCCTACGGCTTTGCCAACGCCTGGTGGTTCGACCCCGCCATCCTGCGCCTGCTGCCCGAGGCCGGCCCGGAGAAGCCGGGCTATTTCACGCGCCGCGCCGACGGCGGCCTCGACTTCGAAGTGCTGCTTTCCTTCGCCCCGCAAACCTCGTACCTCATGGGCCTTGCCGGCAGCGCCGCCGCCTACGCCGTCTGCCTCGCGGTCCTCGTCGCCGGACCTTTTTTTGCGGCCAAACGCCGGGAGAAACCCCATGCCTGACATCCACGCCCCCGCCACCCTGCCCGTGGGGACCGCCAACCGCGGATTCGGCGGCGCGGTCTTCCTCGGGCTCTTCGCGGTGCTGGCGGTCATGGCCTGCCTCAAATACCTGGCCCTGCACTCCACGGTCTTCGATTTGGGCGTTTTCCTTTCCAACCTCTATTCCCTGCACGCCTACGGCCAGTGGTGGCGGGCGTTTCTGGGCCATGCCCAGCCGCTTCTGCCCGTCTACGCCCAGGTCTACCGACTGGTGCCCGACCAGGCCGCGCCCCTGGTGCTCCTGACGGTCCAGGCCTTCGCCCTGGCCCTGCCCGCGCTCTGGGCCGGGCGGCGCTACGGTCTGCTCGCGGCGGCCAGCTACGCGCTTTTCTACCCGGTCTGGACGAATGCGCTGTTCGACTTTCACCTCGACCATCTGCTTATTCCGATTCTCTTCGCCTTCCTGGCCGCGGCCACGTCCGGCCGGATCTGGCTGGCCTTCGTCCTTGGTCTGCTGCCTGCCGTCGTCAAGGAGCCCTATGCCCTGACCACGGCCTGCTGCGGCCTGTATCTGCTGCTCTTTCAGGGGCGCAAGGCGGCGGGCTGGGGCCTTGTGCTGTGCGGGGGGCTCTATTTCTACGCCGCGACCGCCTGGCTCGTGCCGTTTTGTACCGCGGACGGCAATCTCGGCGCGCAAAGCGGGGCCTATGCCTGGCTCGGCGGCGGCCCGGGCGCGGCCCTGGTCACCATGCTCAGTCATCCCTTCACGGTGTTGGCCGAGGTCTTCGGCGTGCCGGGGAAGTGGAAGTACATGGGCTTCCTGTTCGGGGCGCTGCTCTTTTTCCCGCTCTTTCGGCCCAAGCTCCTGCTGCCGGCCCTGCCTGCCCTGGCCCTGTCGCTGCTCTCCACCCATCCCAACTATTACGGCTGGGCCAACCACTACAGCGCCGGCGTGGCCGGGGCGCTCTTTTTCGCCTACTGCGAGGTGCTCGGCCCGGTGCGCATCCTGGCCAGGCAGTCCGGCATCGGCGTGCGCCGTTTCGGGCTTGCGCTCTTCGCCGCGCTTGGCCTCGTGCACGTGGCGCTGGCCCCGTCGCCGCTGGGGCGGCTGTTCTGGCTTTCCGACAGTTTCGCCTTTTCCAGCGACGCCTACGAACCCACGGCGCGCGACGCCGCCATCCTGGCGGAGATGCTGCAAAACGTGCCCCGCGACCCGTCCCTTGCCGTGGTCTCGCAAAATAGCCTCAACTGGGGGGCCTTAGCCGAGCGCCAGGACTACAACAGTTTTCCGCTGGGCGTTTTCACGCCCCATCCCGTGCGCGACCTGTCCGGGGCCACGCTTGCCGATTTCTGGCGTTTCGTGCGCACCGGCCAGGCTCCGAACCTGCCCGTGCGTTCCTGGCAGGCGCAGTACGTGATCCTCGACCTCAAACGCCCCTGGTTCGTCCTGGATCAGGGCTGCGAATTCCAAAACGGCGCTTGCCGCGACGAGGACGTGGCCCGGGAATTCAACGCCCTGGTCATCCGCGCCCGCCAGGAGCTGGAGACCGTGCATGACGCAGGGGGGCTGCTCATCCTGCGCCGGCCGCAACCGGCCGCTCCCGAACCGGCCGTCGCCACGCCGCCGCAACAGCCGGCCCCGGCCGGCGGGGCCGCCCCCGAAGGCGCGTCCCCGCCGGCGACGCCCGTTGCGCCCGGGGTGAGCACTCCTGCGCCCGGCGCGCCGCAGGCCGTTCCCGTCGGACGGACGCCGGCCGCGTCCCCGCCTGCGGCCCAGGATGCGGGCGATATCGAAGTCGAGGTGCTCGACCGCTTTCCGAGCAATTATCCCGGCAGGAAAGGCCGGGCCGCGCCCATGACGCATGAGGGCCAGCCGGTTCCGGGGCAGGCCCCGGAACCGGGCGCGCAGCCCGCTCCGGGAGCTCCGGTCACTCCGGGCGTCGCGTCGCCCGAGACCGCCGCGCCTGAGGTCGCGCCGAAAAAGGAGCGCCGTTCCCGTCGCCATGAAGCTCCGGCCGCAGACGCGCCGACTGCGCCGGATGCCGGCCTTGCGCCGACGCCCGAAAACCGGGGCGAGACCGCCGCGCCCGAGGTCGCGCCGGACGCCGCGCCGAAAAAGGAGCGTCGCGCGCGGCGGCAGAAAGCGCCGACCGAAGTCGCGCCGGTCGAAGGCACCCCCACGGATGCCGGACAGGTTACGGACGCGCCGGCCGGCGAGACGCCCGCGGCCGGGGCGCCGCCCCGCCGGGAGCGGCGCAGCCGGCATAAGGAAGCTCCCGCCGCGGCTCCGGCC
>JAEWPX010000008.1 GCA_023399375.1 Pseudomonadota bacterium
GCCGTGGCCGCATCGAGGCACAGGCCGGCCGTCGCCAGGCCCGGGTTCGCCCGGGCGGCGGCGGCGAACCCCTGCGTAGCGCCGGCATAATCGCCCGCAGCGTAGGCCTGCCGCGCGGCCGCGACCAGTTGCCGGCCATCGCCGGCCCGGGCCGTGGCCGCAAAAATCGCCGCCCAAAGGCCCAAGGCGAGCCAGAACAGTGCTACGCCCCGCCGCATCACACAAGCCTCCGCAAGAGAGCCTGCCCCTGGTCGCGGGCCGCGTCCAGGGCCGCCGCATCGCATTCTTCTCCCGAATAGAGCAGCCTGTCCAGCCGGGCGAGCGCCACCCCGGCCTCGGGCCACGGCGCGCGGGACGCATCTTCGGCCGTACGCAGCGCCCGGCGCAGGGCCTCGGCCACGGCGGCCGGATCCTGCGCCTCCGTCGCCCGCTCCAGGCGGCGTCTGCGGCGCGGCAGGAACGTCAGGGCGAAAAGAAGCGGCGGACAAATGCCGAGCGCCACGCGCCAGAGCAGGGAATCCGCCCAGGCCGCCCAGTCGAGGGACATGTCCTGGCCCGAGGAAACGGGCGACAGCGGCGGCGCGACAGGCGCGGGCGCGCCCTGCGGCGCGGCGACAAAGGCGCGCGGCGGGGCCTCGACGGTCACGTAGCGCCCTTCCTCGGGATCGAAGACCGCCAGGGACACGGCGGGCAGCGCGAAAGTTCCCGGCGTCGCGGCCGTGAGCGCGTAGCGGAAGGTCCGCTCCCCTTCGGAACCGGCCAGGGTGGGCTGGACCGCGCTTTCCCCGGGCAGCGGCCGCGCGGAAAGCCCCGGCGGCAGGGACAGGACGGGTGGCGCGGCCGCATCCAGGTTGCCCCGGCCGGAAAGCGTCAGTTCGTAGACGGCCTCGCCTTTGACGACGTCGGCCGCGAGCCGCGACTGCAAGGCCATGCGCCCGACAAGGCCCGTGAAGGGAGCCGCGCCGGCATAAGGAGGCAGCGGCCGCACGGCGACCGTGCGCTGCGGCCCGGCGAGCACGGTTTCGCCCGAAACCTTGCCAAGGCCCCGGATGCGCGCCCCGGGCGGGGCGATGGTGAGGGTTCCGGCGCGAAGCGGCGCAAGCAGGTAGTCCACCTCGGCGGTCACGTAGGCCTTGCCGCCCGCGCGCGCCTCGCCGTCGCGCTGGCCAGGGAGCGGGTCCGCGACGCACCCGGCGAATGCCGGCGGCGCAAGGGACACCCCGGCGGCGGGCACGGCACGGTAGAGGCGCACGGTATAGACGAACGCCTGGCCGACGTAAGGGTTTTCCTCGGACACGGTCGCGTCGAGAAACGCGTCCCGGCCGACCAGCGCGGCCGGCGGCTCGGGACGCGGCCGCACGCGCACGGCAAGGGGCGGGGTCTGCGTGCGCGCGCCGCCGGTTTCGACGGTCAGGGCAGGCACGGCAAGCGTTCCGGCACGCCGCGGCACCAGCTCGAAACGGTAGGCGGAAACCGGTTCGCCGTCCTCACCGCGCGCGCCAAGGGCCCGGCCGCGCGGAATCACGGTCCAGTCCGCCATGTCCGGCACGTCGATGGTCGCCGTGTCCCGACCGGGCACGGTCACGCGCAGGGTCAGGCCGCGCCCGACCACGCCGACGCCGGGCTCGACCGTCGCGGTCACGCCCGCCTCCCCGGCTCCGGCGACGCCCGGCGCAACGGCCAGCAGGCACGCCAGCGCCCAGGCGGAAAAGATGCAAGAGCGCCCCATCACCAGTCCTTCGCCACCGTCGGCCGGCCGTAGCCCGGCGTTTCGGGCAACCCCGGCAGATCGGGCACGCGCGAGAGGATCGGATCCTCCGCACTGCCGGGAGTCGCGGCCCGTTTTTCGCCAGCCTTTTCGCCCAGCGGCGCGGCGAGCGGCACGACCGCCTCGCCGGGGCCGGGCCGGCCGGAAGCGTCGGCGGCAGGCGCGGGCTGCTGTCCGTCCTTGCGCTCCCCGCCGGAGCCGTCGTCCTGACCCTTTGGCGCAGGCGCCTTGCCCTCCCCTTGCGAGCCTTCCTTGTCGCCGGATTTCGCTTCCGCCACGGTTCCCGGCTTGTCGCCGGGCTTGTCCCCCTGCCCCTCGGGCGGCTTTTGCTGCTGCCGGGCGCGCAGCCAGTCGAGATTGGCCCGGGCGTCGGCGTCGCGGGGATCGACGGCCAGGGCGGCCTCGTAGCTGGCGATGGCCGCGTCGGCGTCGCCCGCGCGGTAGGCGGCGTTGCCCTGGTTGTAGAGCGCTTTTACGCGCAGGCTGTCCGTGCCGGCCCCGGCCGCGGCGCGGGCGAAAAGCTCCCGGGCGCGCGCGAAGCGGCCCAGGCGGTAGCTGGCCGTACCCAGGTCGTAGAGCAGTTCGGGGCTGTCCGGGGCCTGGACCCGGGCGCGCAAGAACGCTTGCAGGGCCGCGTCGTTGCGGCCGGCGGCAAAGGCCTCGAGCCCGGCTTGCGTCCGGCGCGCGGCCTCGCCCCTGTCGGGGCCGCCCCAGAGCCCGGCCGTGGCCCGCATCGGCGCAAGCAGGCAAAGCGGCAACACGAGCATGGCCGACGCGCCGCGCCCAGGACGCAGGGCGAGGTCGCAGGCGAAAAGGACCAGCGAGGCCAGGAAAAAATACGCGGAAAGATCCCTGGGCGGCGCGCCGCCCTCCCCTGCCGCCTGCGCCGGGAACCATTCGCGCAAGGCGGCGGCGATGGCCGGGACGGGATCGGCAGCATCCGGCGCAAGACGAAAGGCCCGGCCGCCGGAAGCTGCGGCCACGGCAGCCAGGGACGGCGCATCGACCCCGACCAGCACCGGCGCGCCCGTGGCGTCGCGCAGGACCTGCCCCCGGCCGGTCGGGACAGGCACGGGCGCGGGGCCGCCCACGGCAACGG